>DATMIP010000189.1:0-9226 GCA_035554515.1 Sphingomonas sp.
CAAAAGTGTAGGTGTCCGTGAAGGCACCCTTCTTGATCCCCGAATTGCCGAACTTGGCCGAAATGCTGCCGTCAGGATAGGTGACGAAGCTCATGTCCGCCGCGGTGAAGGCGGTGGCATGTGCTGCAGGTGCGAGCGCCACGGCAATGGCGAGACTCGCGGCACCAAACAAGGTACGCTTCATGATTAACCCCTTTCACTCAAATCTACACCGGGCATCATGCTGTTTCAGCCTCCCGACTGTCTCTTACCTAAAGGCATTTTAACTGATTGACAACCGCTGCAGTGCAACAAAAGTGGTTAATGGCAATGTCCCGCAACGGCAGTTCTGTCAGAGCCGGTTTCCACGCCGTGGTCGGCAAGGTGCCCGGCCGCCGCCACCAGCAGCGCTTCGACAAAGGAACTCAAGCGTTTAGCCGGGTCGCCCGGACGCGCTAAGACGCGCGGTCGGTGGTGCTCCATCCTCCATGCCCAGGCATTGCCGGGCAGCCTCGCCTGGTACCGCTCCCAAAAAAATGGAGGGAAAAATGGAGGGATTCGTGGTCCGCGGGCGGGGAAATCCTGGCTATCGATCGCGCGCGCCCGGCCGGATTGCCAGCCTGATTCGGTCAGTTTGCTTTCGGTGCCTATTGGGCGAGCGTTGTCGCGATCGCCTGGGGCATGCCGGGGATCCAGCCATGGTCCGCGCGTAGTCTGAACGAGTTGCTATAGCCCCAGGCGCAGCTCTGCACGCCGATCGATGCCCAGGCCGAACTCACCTCGCGGTAATAGGCCAGGCGCTGGTCGTGCGGAATATCGTCATATGCCCCATATTCGCCGAGGAACGGCACCCGCCCACTTCGCGCCATATAATCGAGCACGATCTTCAGATTGGCGGCGAGCTGGTCGCGATCCGCCTGCGCGCCGAAGCGGCGGCCGACCGGCGGCGCATTGGCCATGAAGGACGCGCCCTGGTGCGTGAATTCGAACGGATCATAATAATGGAAGGTGGGCACGATATAGGGATCATCGGGCAACGGCAGCGTCGCGAGCGATCGCACATTGCTGTAATTCTGCCCGCCGACGATCACCGGCCGGCGCTTGTTGGTGACGCGGATCGCGGCGAGGGCGGGTTTGATCAGGCTGAGCAGATTGGCATTGTCGACCTTGTCATGCGGTTCGTTCGCCAGCTCAAACCAGACGCTGGCGTCGGGCCGGTCGCTGAAGGCGTCGGCGATCTGCCTCCACAAGGCCGTGAAACGCGCTATGCTTTCGGACGGTTGGGTGTTGAGCCCGTCATAGCCGTGCATCTCGATAAGGACGTTCAGCTTCGCCGCCATCGCCAGGTCGACGACATGCCGCACCCGCGCCATGAAAACGGGGTCGATCGCATAAGGCGGAGCCGCACCGGCATGGCCGGCGAAGTTGACCGGGAGCCGAACGCTGGCGAATCCGCCTGCCTTGATGATCGCGAAATCATCCTCCGCTATGGCCCTGCCCCAATCGCCTTCGTGCGGCGGCTCCAGCATGTTGGCCATATTGACGCATTTGCCGAGCGGCAGCGCGATGCCTACCCTTGGCCTGGCCGCGGCCGCCGGCACGAAGCCAGGCTGTGACGCGTTTGGCGCCGCACTCCGGGCGCAGCCCGCCAGCATGGTCATCGCCGCCAGCGCCGCAATTGCCCGCATGGTCCTCACCCCATAGTATTTCTATGTAATTTCTACGTAATTTCTGGGGGACGTAGGCGCCTGCGATCCAGCCGGCAAGGCTTGGCGCCGGCCGCTACGCCGGCGCCGCGCCATGGTTCAGTCGTTTCGCTGGCCGGTGAAGCTCAGCAGGAGCTGGAACATGTTGATCAGGTTCAGATAGAGGCCGAGAGCGCTCATCACCGCGAGCTTCTCGACCGCTTCCGTCCCGGCATAAGCCAGATATTCGGACTTGGCCCGCTGCGTGTCCCACGCCGTCAGCGCGGTGAATACCGCCACGCCGATCAGCGAGATGATCAGGTGGAGCATATTCGAGCCCAGGAAGATGTTGATCAGCGAGGCAATGACCACGCCGATCACGCCCATCATCAGGAAGCTGCCCCAGCCCGCCAGGTTACGTCCGGTCGTATAGCCCCACAGGCTGACGCTGGCGAACATCGTGGCGGCGATCAGAAAGGTCTGGGCGATGCTGATTCCGGTGAACGTCAGGAACAGGCTCGCCATCGACACGCCCATCACCGCGGAAAAGCCGAAGAAGGCCAGACGTGCGGACGCGGTCGTCATCCGTTCGACGCGGAACGAAAAGAACATGATGAAGGCCAGCGGCGCGAGCATCGCGACCCATTTGAGCGGCGTGCCGAAGATTGCCGCCGTCAGCGCCGGGCTGCTCGATACGCCGAAAGCGACACCGCCGGTGACGAGCAGGCCGAGCGCCATGTTGCGGTAGATGCCGACCATGTGCCGCCTGAGCCCGGCGTCATGCCGGGCCGCCGTGGTATTCGGAACTCTCCAGATATTTTCCATGGCTCAGCCTCCCGCCTGGACAAGTCGCCGCGGCCGGAACCGCGCGAGCAATCTGCGCGCCGCGCGGCGCATTTCGGCCGCGTCGGGCACATGTCGGAACAATTGGTCCTTCACCGCCAGCCGTTGCTTCTTGAGCCGCGTGACACGGAAATGGTCGGGCATGCGGTGGTTGAGTTCGCGACGAATCTCCCGGTTCAATTGCCGGTGGGTCGCGATCAGTCGCTCGACAAGAGCGTTCATAAATTCCTCCATCGAAATTGCTTCGATCGAGGCGCCGGCTGGGGAGGGGGGACCAGTCTTGGTCAATCCGAACCTGCACCGAGCGCGCTCGATGCGGTCCGACATCACGGGGCTTCCAGGGAAGCCACCGCCAGAGGGGCCCGGTCCGCAGGGTGCATTGTACTCGGCGGAGATTGCGGGAAGATGAACGGGCAGATCGTTCATCGGAGCAGCTTCCAGGCGGTTTTCCGCTCCCGTCAGGCCGAGCCCGAGCGTTCGGCAATCTCCACCATCCTCAAGGCTGATGAAGTTTGTCCTACCTGGTTCGTCATCGCGAGGAGGGCAGCGACGACATGCGTAAGCTCTTCATCCTCGCCAACGCTAAACTCCGCGACCAACTCGCCACAATCTGAGTTGATTGTCTGCCTTCCCCACATGGGCCTTCCGCGGCCAGAAGCGGGCTAAGCAGATAACGCCTCAGCCCCGAAGCACGGCGTCGAGGCCTTAAACTCACGGCGGCGGCCGCTCTCTACCGCTCGTAGGCCTTGGGCAACGCTCCTTCCTGCGGATTGAGATATCGATCGCGCAACCGCGTCTGCCGGTTCGTCATCGGCTGGGCGACCCCGTCGATCCACACCGCCTGCGGCGCGGATGACAATTCGAGCGGGTCGCCATCCCAGATCACCACATCGGCGCGGCGGCCGGGGCGGAGCGAGCCGATCTCATTGTCCATCCCGATCGCCGCCGCCGGCCCTGACGTGACGGTTGCGAAGGCCGCCCCCCAGTCGAGCCCGCTCATCCCCGGCACGCGTGCGATGGCGACCAGGTTGCCGGCATATTGGCGCAGATTGCGCTGGCCGCCTTCGGTCGAGACGTCGGTCGACGAGATGGCGACAATGACCCCCGCCTGCCGCAGCCGCCCGACATTGGATTCGGTGGCGGCGGTGCGTTCGAACGCCTCGGGCAGATCGGCGAGAGCAGCGGCGATTACCGGCACGTGCGCGGCCGCGATCCGGGGTGCCACCATCCAGCCTTCGGTGGCGCCTAGCAGCACCAGCTTGAGCGCCGGATAGGTCTGCTTGAGCGCGAGCACGGTCAGGATATCGCTCGCCCGCTCGACATGGACGACGAGCGGCATCCGCCCTTCGACCACCGGCAGCAAGGCCGCGGCATCGGCGCGCGTGATCAGCGATTCCTTGTCGCGTCCCCAATCGCCGCCGCGCGCAACCTCTTTTGCCGCGGCAAGCGCGTCGTGCAGCAGGACATAGGCCGCCGGCCGGCTGCCCGCCTTCGCCGCCCCACCCTCACCCAATTCGACATATTGGAAGGCGCGCGGCTTCGTCACGGGCGCGTCGTCGGCGCCGAGATCGATCATCGCTCCCTGGCCTGCGAATACGGAAATATCCGCTTCGGGCGATACCAGCGCGCGGGTCACACCCCAGGTGCGGTCTATCGCGATCGACTGGTTGGTGGGGTTGATCGCGACCGAAACGTCGATCGCGGCATTGAACACCGATTTGCCGGCCGCGCCGTCATAGGTCTCCTCGATCCCCTCGCCGTCGACAATGCCTTCGCTGGTGAAGCCGGCGACGATGCCGGCGGCGACCCACTTGCCGCTCGCGTCGATCATGCGCGCACCGGCCGGCACCGCGATATTGGCGCCGGCCGCGACGACCCGCCCGTCGCGGATCACGACGATGCCGTTGGGAATGGGCTGCGATCCGTCGCCGATCGCGACCGTGCCGCCGGTGATCGCGAACGTATCCGCGAAAGCAGGCGTGGCGAGGAGGGCCAGAGCGGCGAAAAATCCTCCCCGCGCGAAGCGTGGGGAGGGGGACCGCCGGCGAAGCCGGTGGTGGAGGGGCAAATCGGAGAGGTTTTGCCCCTCCACCGTGCTGCGCCCAGTGGCTGCCACGCAGCCGGTTCGGTGCTTTCGCCATGCCCCCGGCATGGCGACGCAGTCCACCCCCCTCCCGATGCCTTGCATGGGGAGGATTTTGAGCAGCCCCTTCACTTCACGTCTCCCTCGCCTGGCTGGCCGAGTTCGAAATCCGATACCGGCCGGCGTTTCGGATCATGCGCATCGTAAAGCAGCGCGCCGTCGATCCAGACCTTGTCTGGCCGCGTATAGACGCTGAGCGGATTGCCGTTCCACAGCACCACATCGGCCATCTTGCCGGGCTTCAGGCTGCCCGTGCGATCGGCGATGCCGAGCGCCTTGGCGGGATTGAAGGACAGCCATTCCCACGCAACCTCGTCGGGGATGATAATGCCCGCACGGCGGCCGGCGGCCTGTGCCTTGGCGACTTCCTGGTTGAGCCGCTGGATGCCGTTCGCATCGTCCGAATGGATCATCGCGCAGGTGCCGGTCTTCTGCAGGATGGCGAGATTTTCCGGAATCCCGTCATAGCTTTCCATCTTGAAGCCATACCAATCGGCCCACACCACCGCGCAAACGTGATTGTCGCGCAGCAGATCGGCGATCTTGTAGCTTTCGACCCCGTGATGGAATGCGGTCACGCGGTAGCCGAACTCCTTCGCCATATCGATGACGTTGGCCATCTCGTCGGCGCGGTAGCAGTGATTGTGCACCAGGATCCTGCCATCGAGCACGCCCGCCAGCGTATCCATGCCGATGTCGCGGCCGGGCGGATCACCGCCCTCCTTCGCATATTTCTCCCAGCGGCGCCGATATTCGACGGCCTGCTGCCATGTCTGGCGATCGACGGCGACATTGCCCATGCGGGTCGAAGGTTCGCGCGACTTGGCGCCATAGACGCGCTTGGGATTTTCGCCGCACGCCATCTTGAAGCCATAAGGCGCGCCGGGGAATTTCATCCCCTGCGCGGTGCGCGCATAGACGTTCTTCACCGTGACCGATCGTCCGCCCATCAGATTGGCCGATCCGGGCAGGATCTGCATCGTCGTTACGCCGCCATTGGCGAGCGCGCGGCTGAAGCCCGGATCCTGCGGCCACACGCTATGTTCGGCCCAGACATCTGGCGTGGTCGGGCTCGTCGCCTCATTGCCGTCATCATGCGCCTTGACCGCGGGCGAGGGATAGTCGCCCAGATGGCTGTGGACGTCGATGATGCCGGGCGTGATCCACTTGCCCGTGCCGTCGATCACCGTCGCGCCGGCGGGCGCCGCGACGCTCTTGCCGATCGCCTGGACCTTGCCATCGGCCAGCAACACCGATCCGCCATCGATCCGGCCGCCTTCGCCATCATAAATGGTGACATTGGTGACGAGCGTCGGGACACCGGGATAGGCGTGGTAGGTCGAGGGGAAGGGATCGGACAGCCACGGCGCCGGAATCCGCGGCGCCGAGGATTTGGAGCTCGCCGATTTGGGCGGGCCATCGCCCGCGCATCCGGCGAGGAGGAGGAATGCGGCGGCGGCGGTAGCCAGCCCGATCCCCTTCCCCCTTACGTCACCCCAGCGAAGGCCGGGATGACGGGGACGGATCCAACGTAGCTTAATGGACTCCATGCATCCACCTCCTGATCAAGGGCGAAATTGCGAGAAGCACGACGCCGATCCCGACCGAGATCCAGCCGATCGTCCAGAAGACGCCAGTGTAGATATCGAGGCTGACCCGGAGGTTTGTAACCTGCCCGCCTACCGTCTCGACGCTCGCGACCTGCGCGACGAGGCCCGCGACATATTGCGCGACCGAGATCGACAAGTACCACAGCCCCATCATCATGCCGACGATGCGGGCGATCGAGAGCTTGGTGATCATCGAGAGTCCGACGGGCGAGATACAGAGCTCGGCGATCGAATGGATCAGGTAGAGCCCAGCCAGCCACCACACCGCGACCTTGAAGCTAGGGCCGACCATGCTCGCGCCCCACACCAGGAACAGGAAGGCCATGCCCACCAGCATCAGCGCGGCCGCAAACTTGACCGGTATCGTCGGCTCAAGGTTGCGGCGTGCCAGCGCATTCCACAACAGGCTCATCAGCGGTGCGCAAAGAACGATGAAGGCGGCGTTGAAGAATTGGGTCTGGCCCGCGTTGATCCGCAGGTCACGACCAAACAATGTCATGATGTGAAGGTCGGTATTTCGATCGGCGAACAATGTCAGCGATGATCCCGCCTGTTCGAACAGGGTCCAGAAGACGACGTTGAAGGTGATCATCACCATCGCCGCGAGCATCATCTGAAACTCGCGCCGACCGCCCGCCTTCGCCGACCAGATCAGGATGCCCGGCACCGCCAGGATGAATGTGCCGAACAGCAATTTGCCCATCAGCGACAGCGACTTGAAATAGCCAGTGATGCCCGATCCCGGCACCTGCGGAGGCGTCTGCATCAGGTTCGTGTAGAGAAAGTAGAAGACCGGTACGACGCACAACGCACCGGCATAGATGAAAAGGGCGCGATCGGGGCCGGTTCGCACCGGCGGATCGCCAAAGCCGTCCAACTTGCCGCCATCGAACTGGATGAGGGTCCACGAGAAGGCCATGCCGATCGCCGCCAGCCCGAAGCCAGCCCACCACCCGACCGCCTCCGCCAGCCACGGACAGAGCAGTTGCGAGAAGAACGAGCCGAGGTTGATCCCCATATAGAATATGGTGAAGCCGGTATCGCGCCGCCGATCGCCGACCGCGTAAAGCTGCCCAACCATCGTCGCGATGTTGGGCTTGAAGAAGCCGTTTCCAACCGAGATCATGCTGAGCGCGGTGAGCAGGATCATCACGTAGAAGGGGCTGCGATCGCCTCCCGCGATCAGCCCGCCTTTGGGAAGCGTGCGCGCCACGCTCGCGCCGTCCATCAGCGCGATCGACCCGTCGTCATTGCCCTTGATGCGCAGCAATTTGCCGTGATCGACCAGATATTGCGTGTCGGTGCCGGCCGAGGACACGATCTGCACCTCGTAACGCTGGCCCTCGATCGTCGCGAACGGCTTCGCGCTCGGTCCGCCGAAACAGAGGACGAAATAGCCGCACGACATCAGGATCGCGCCGAACTTCACCGCCCGCTTGAAGCCGAGATACTGATCGGCAAGATAACCGCCGATCAGCGGCGTGAGATAGACGAGCGCGGTATAGCCTCCATAGAGGCCGGCGGCCTCGCGATCGCCGAACACGAAATGCTTGGTCAGATACAGCATCAGCAGCGCGCGCATGCCGTAATAGCCGAAGCGCTCCCATGCCTCGGTCGTGAACAGGCGCGCCAGCTGGCGGGGGTGGCCGAACCAGGTTTTCTCCTCGAGCGGATTGACGTGGCTGATGTCGGGCTCGGCTGGCGATGCTTCGGTGGGGGTCTCCATGCGGATCTTTCAATTCTCTCCTAGCGCGCGGGGCGCCGCATGGCCGCGCAGACTAGCTAGGAAATTGCGCGTGGGAAGAAGATTGTTGCGCGGCAAACACGTCCCCACGCCCCATCCTCCGACGGGAAGGAAATTTTGCCGTCCGCCATCTCCCCTCGATCGTCTTCGCCTGATAGGCGCGCTTTCATGTTCAACGATCTCTCCTCCCCCGCCGCGCTGCTCGCGACGCGCCGTTCGGGCAAGCCGCGCGATCTGGGCACGCCCGGCCCGACGTCCGCGCAGCTCGATCGCATCCTGAATGCCGCGATCCGCGTGCCCGATCATGGCAAGCTCGCCCCCTGGCGCTTCGTGGTGGTGCCCGCGGGGCAGCGCGAGGCATTCGCCGCGATGCTCGAGCTGGCCTATCGCGCCGAGCGGCCCGATCCCGGCAAGGTCGAGCTGGAGGCGGTGCGCCAGTTCGCGATGCAGGCGCCCGCATTGATCGTCGCGCTCTCGGCTCCCGCGCATGCCAGCCACATCCCGATCTGGGAGCAGGAATTGTCGGCTGGCGCGGCGTGCATGAACCTGTTGCTCGCGACCCATGCCGAGGGGCTGGCCGGCGGATGGCTGACCGGCTGGGCCGCTTATTCGGACATGGTGCGCGACGCCATCGGCAAGCCGGGCGAGCGCATTGCCGGTTTTCTGTTTCTCGGCACGCCCACGCGCGAACTGGACGAGCGGCCCCGACCGGAGCGGGCGGACGTGATTTCGGAATGGCGTCCGACGGCCTGACCGGGACCCGTGACTTTCATGCCGAGGATTATCGACAGGCGCTCAAGCCAGATCGACTTTTGTTCGGCCCCAAGGTGACCCCTGGAACGATCTGGCACATGCCCGGCCAACATTATCTCCTTTATATCAAAGGCTCTTGTCTTGCGGCGGGCCAATAATGCGCGGGGCTGATCGTCAGCAACTCAATCCACCCACCGTTGTATTTGGTTAACAACCAGATTATCCTTCCTCCGCCGGCACGAGTCGGTAATCTTGGGGGATTTGCTATGAAATATATGTTCTCGGTCGCGTTGGCGCTCGCTGCGGCGGCGCCGGCCGCTGCGGTCACTATCGATTTCACTGATCGGCCATTCGGGGTGAACCCGGGTCCCATGGTCTATCCGGACGCTACGTTCCAAAGCGTCAGCGGCACTATCTACGTAGGCGCCGCCGGTCTGGATCATGAGATTTGCCCGCTGACGGCTTCCTT
>DATMIP010000190.1:0-2685 GCA_035554515.1 Sphingomonas sp.
ACAGGCCTCAAAGATAACGTCACGCTCGTGCGGGAAGGGCTCAAGGCGCTGATCGAGCGCGAAAGCGCGCGTCGTCTGGCGCTGCTCGGCGGAAGCGAGCCCAGCGCCGCCGCAGCGCCCCGCCGCCGCCTGGAATGATCCTCGTCGACAGTTCGGTCTGGATCGATCATCTTCGCGGCGGCGATCCCATCCTGACCGACCTGCTGAATGTAAGCGGCGTCCTTGCCCATCCATTCGTGACCGGTGAACTTGCGCTGGGCAGTTTTCGCAACCGCGACGTGATCCTCGGCGCGCTTCGCGGTCTCCCGCAGGCGATCGTTGCCCAGGATCCGGAAGTCAGCCATTTGATCGAGCAGCATCGGCTGTTCGGCCTTGGGATAGGCTATGTCGATGCGCATTTGCTGGCATCCGTAAAGCTGACCCCCGACGCCTCGCTATGGACGCGCGATCGACGCCTCCACGAGGTGGCGGCACGACTTGGGGTAGCCACCGAACCTGCCCGTGCGGCGATTGGGAAGTAGAAAATTCCTTGCCGTAGGCAGAGGGCGATGAGCGTGCGCCGCCGCAGTCAGTCCAGGCGAGCGAGCCGTGCGGCCGCGACTGTGCAGGCAGGCCCTTCAGCCGGGCGGGAGCGAGATAAGTATAGTGTCCCCTTATCTCGCGACCTGAGAGGTTTGGCGGCCCGGTCGTCATCCCAGCGAAGGCTGGGATCTCGTCCAGTTAGGGGCCCCCGCCTCCTGAGATGCCAGCCTTCGCTGGCATGACGGAAATGTCTGCCCAGCGCCATCAACAGGCCGGATCGACCTGGCCCCTGGCGAGCCATTACCGCAGATCGGGCGGGGTCGCTTCGGCCTTGAGCATCGCGATCGCTTCGTCGAGCGGGAGGATCTGCTGCCCCTCGCTGCCCAGCCGGCGGATCGCGACGGTGCCTTCGTCGGCTTCGCGCTTGCCGACCACCAGCAGGGCCGGGACCTTGGCGAGGCTGTGTTCGCGGACCTTATAGTTGATCTTCTCGTTGCGAAGGTCGCTTTCGGCGCGGATCCCGGCGGCGCGCAATTTGGCGGTGACCTCCTCCGCATAAGCGTCGGCGTCCGACACGATCGTAGCCGCGATCGCCTGCACCGGCGCCAGCCAGAGCGGGAAGCGCCCGGCATGATGCTCGATCAATATGCCGATGAAGCGTTCGAACGTGCCGAGGATCGCGCGGTGGAGCATGACCGGGCGATGCTTCTCGCCATCCTCGCCGACATAGGACGCGTCGAGGCGCTCGGGCAGGACCGTATCCGACTGGATCGTGCCGACCTGCCAGGTCCGGCCGATCGCGTCGGTCAGGTGGAATTCGAGCTTCGGCGCGTTATTCGGCAAGCAGGCCTATGCTATCGGGCGGCCAAGACCTGGTTTGACGCGCGGATATGCCAGTCGCGCGAGCCTGGGTCCGCCGGCGCCGCACCGCAAACCCCACCGCCCCGAACCCGGCCAGCATCAGCGCCCAAGTGGCGGGTTCGGGCACGAGCCCGTAAGTCCCGTCGGGCCGCCGCCTGAGCGCGCCGCCGTCGTCGGAGATGAGATCGAAACCGGGCGTCAGCGCGATCGAAATCAGCCGGGCGGTGTGCAGCGCGTCGAGCTGTCCGTCGGTGATTCCGCGCAACCCGGCGGCAACCCAGAAATCTTCGCCGACGGGAATGTCGAAGCCGATCGACAGTGTCCTATCAAGCAGGCCCGAGAGCGCGATGCAGGGGCTATCGTCATCATAGGTCACGCCAAGGCAGACACGGTCTTCGGCGAGCTTTTCATCATCCGGAAGGTCGACGTGTAGCGGTGACTCGTCAGGCGCCAGCAGGCTTTGTTCGCCGACGTTGGTGACGATCCGGAAATCGGTCATGCTGCCATCGTGCACGGTCCTCGTGCCCAGCAACTGTCCGGAATATGCGGCAAGGATAAAGCGCATTTCCTGCGGAAATGGGTCGCGGGCGAACCGCGACTGGTCGCCCGGAAAGAAGCTGCCGTCCAAATTGAATGTGTAGCTGATGTGTGCGGTGCCGCCCGCCCCCTCGACCCGCTGGTTGGCCCCGAAGACGCCTATGCCGAAGCCGAGTACGCGCGTGCTGTCGCTTCCGCCGGCCGCGGCGTCGATCGCCAGCCGGCTCGTCCACAGCGTGCGGGTGTCGCTCGTCACCGCCGCGCGGGCGGTCGGGCTCACATAGGCGCTGGCCTGAAACAGATCCGGCGTGCTGCCGAACGACAGATAGGGACCGTCTAGATGACCGCTTCCGTCATACTGATAGGCGACCGCAGCCGCGATGCCCGCCGTGAGCGGGCCGGCTATCGCCGGCCCGGCCACCAACAATGCCCCGACCGCGAGCCAGAGGCGCGTTTCGACCATCATCATTTCTGAACCCCCGTTCTCGCCTCGACCGCCGCATTGGCGGGGTGCTGTGCCGAGTATCTGGAACGATTCGGTCGGCCCTGTCGCGTCGCATCAAGTCGCATTGCTTGGCCTGGTCCGGTTGCGACTTGATGCGATGTCCTCGGCGTTTGGGGCGCCGGCGGCGGCTGTGTGTCCCAACCGAATGCTATTCGATCATGGGCATCGCCAGCCGGGCGAGTCGCGTCTCGACCGCCGCGTCGCCGCGCCAGCGCGCCGCGATGCGGGCGCGATAGCCTTGATAGGCCCAGCGCTCCCCG
>DATMIP010000191.1:0-4376 GCA_035554515.1 Sphingomonas sp.
CAGTTCTCGATATAATAAATGTCGTATTCGACACGCTTCTTGGCCCGGTCGATCGTGTCGATCTCGCCCCGCAGGCCGCGCACCTGGGCAAGGCCGGTGATGCCGGGCTTGACGCGATGGCGCGCGACATAGCCGCGCACCGCGTCATGATAATAGGCCTCGCCCACCCGCATCGCGGTCGCATGGGGCCGCGGGCCGACAATCGACATCTCGCCGCGCAACACGTTCCAGAGCTGGGGCAGCTCGTCGATGCTGGTGCGGCGGATGACCTTGCCGACGCGGGTCACGCGCGGATCGTCCTTGAGCGTGCGTTGGGCGCCGCTCTGGTCCTGCCGGTCCACATACATGGAGCGGAATTTGAGCACTTCGATTTCGAGATTGTTGAAGCCGACCCGCTTCTGGCGAAACAGGATCGGTCCCTTGCTCTCCAGCCGGATCAGCAGCGCCGTGACCAGCAGGATCGGCGAGAGCAGGATGATCCCGACCAGGGCCAGCGTGCGGTCCTGGATTTCCTTCAGCACGCCATCGAAATCGCGCATCGGCTGCTGCCACACATTGAGCACGGGCAGCGAGCCGATATAGTTCACCCGATAGCGATCGCGCAGGACCAGAAATTCGCGCGGCATGATGCAGACATCGATCGAACCGGCCGAGAGCTGTTCGATGATCGCATTCAGGCGCTCCTGCTTGACCAGCGGCAGCGCCACGATGAGCTGATCGAGCATCCCGGCCTTGGCGAGATCGAGCAGTTCCTCAAAGCCGCCCAGGAAGGGGAAGCGGCCGATCATGCCGGTCTCGACGCGCGTCCGGCGATCGTCGGCAAAGCCGATGATGTTGATATGGGGCAGACGCTCGACCTCGAGCAATTCGAGCACGCGGGTCGTGATCTCGCGATCCGCGCCGTAGATGGCGACGCGCTGGCCGATGATGCCCTGACGCATAATCATCCACACGAAGCGGCGGAACATCATCCGGGTGACGATGAGGAACAGGAAGCAGGTACTCAGATAGCTCAGCATGAAGGTCGACGAGAGATCCTCGAGCCGGCCGAACTGCAGGATGACGAAGCCGGTGAGCGTGGTCGCAACGGCAAAGTCCAGCGTCGTGCCCCGCCCGAGATCGTCGCCCTGGCCGCGAAAGGCGGAATAAGCGTCGCGCGAAATCCGGATCAGGAAGAAGTTGATCGCCATGACGATCGCGGCCGTGGCGTGCAGCCGGAAATCGAAATAATATTTGAGATAGCCGCCGATGAAGAAGGTCGCGAGCGCGAAGGCCGACAGAAAGCAAGCAATGTCGTTGGCGATGCCGCCGGAACGAAGCACGTTCGACGTGAACCGAACATACTTGTTTCTGGTCTGGCCTGTTCCTGCCATCTGCCCCTAGATTCCGTTCAGGCCCGAGACTTAGAATTCGCCGAGCAGGCCGCGATCGGCCGGCGCGCCGGGCGTACCGTCGACACGATATGAGGTCTGCGCATTCTGCCGCCCCTTTTCAGCTTCGGCCACACAAGCGTTATCGTTGGCCCAGCGGCATTGCGCCGCGAGATTGGACCATGCCTTGACTGACGCCGGCATGGCGCGCGTGAACGCCCGGGCAACCGAGACCGCCCGGCTCTTATCGCGCAACTCGTGAAGAAATTGCGTATATTTATCGACCAGCATGAAGTCCTGCTGGAGCGCCTTCAAGCCATCTTCATAAACCTGGGTGGCGCGCCAGTTGGAGCCGGCGGCCCGGAACAGATCGGCCAGCACGACATAGGTCTCGGGATCGTAGGGATCGCTGTCCACGGCCTTTTGCGCAGCCTCGATCGCCAGATTGCTCTGCCCGTCCTGCTGGCGGAAATGCGCCCGCAGCATCAGCGCGTCGACATCCTCGGTATCGCGCTGGAGAATGAGATCGACGCCGCGCCGCGCTTCCTCGACCCGGCCCATGCCGAAGACGGCGCGGATGTGGATGGCGATGCCGATCGGCTGGATACCGGGACGGACCGCGAAATAGAGATCGTCGGCGCGCTGGGGATTGCCATGCCACAGCAGATAGCGCCCGACTGCGACGAGCGCGAGCGGATCGGGCCACTGCTTGGCGAGCTTCACGCTCTCCACCGAGAGCGGCGTCGGATCGAACTCCCACCAGATGCGCTGGAGGATGCGATAGTCGTTCGGATCGATCGAGCCGACGGCCAGGAAGGCGAGCGCCTGCTTGCGCGCCTTGTCCGTCTGACCGATCTTGTAGAGCAGATTGATCTGGTCGAGCCGCAGCGCCATCGACTGGTTCTTGATGATCGGCAGGATCTGATCGAATGCCGCCGCCATGTCGTCGGGACGGCGCAGCACGCGGAACAGGTTGAGCTTGGTGATGAGCAGCGCCGGCGTCGGCCCGACAATCACCATGGCATTGTCGACCAGCGCCAGCGCCTCGTCATATTTCCCGCTCTTGGCAAGAACCCTTGCCCGCACGATCGTGCCCGCCTCGTCGGAGGGGCTGAGCGCCAGGATCCTGTCGGAATAGCCCCGTGCCGCATCGAGATGACCGGTGAGCACCTCGACCAGCCCCTTGACCTGGAGGCCGACCAGCGAATTGGGATTGAGCGCGAGCAGGCGATCCGCCGCGTCCGACGCGTCCTTGACCTGGCCGACCTGCAGACCGAGATTGGAGACATAGGTCAGCGCGTTGACGTTGGTGGCGTCGAGTTCGAGCACGCGCTTGAACGCCTTGAAGCCGTTGACCGGATCATTGGCGCGCAGCTCGATCGCACCGAGCAGGAGGAAGTAAGTGGGGTTGTCGTCGCGCAAGGCGATGGCGCGGTTGATGGCGTCGAGCGCGCCCTTGTTATCGCCGGCATCGGTAAGCGCCTGGGCTTGCTGGGCATAGGCGTCCGCACGCTCCACGGGCCCCTGGCACGCAGTTGCAAAAAGAAGAAGCAGAGGGGGCAGGGTTGCGGCCAGTCGCTGCGGCCAAGCTTTCGCAGAGGCACAAGGTTCCGTCCGGCCTTTGGCGTGCTGAGCGCGACCGCCTCCGGCTATGCCCCTAAAATCGAAGAATCTCATGTCTCTTTTTTCTCTTCCGGGCCGCTCGGAGAAAGCGCTTACAGAGGCGCGCGGATTCGGGCAATCGGCACTCCACGCCGATCAAGGCTATCAAAAGCTTCGTTAACCTTCCTTTTACGTGGTGACTACACAATATTTTGGTATATGAAACCCCGACCCAAGGCCAGTGAAAGGATTGTTTCTCGTGCGGTGCAGTATGAAGACATGGCCTATTCCCGTTGTAATCCTCCTCGCTTCGGCTCCGATCACACAGAGCCTTGCCGCGACACCGCCAACCACCGAAAGCTATACGATCAACCCCGGGGACGAAGTCGAAGTCTATGTTTGGGGCGATGAAAGGCTGCAACGCACCATAAAGATATTGCCGGACGGAAGTTTCTCCTTTCCGCTCGTCGGCCGGGTCATCGCGCAGGGCGCCAAGCCGGTCGATCTCGAAGCGGAAATCGCAAAGAAGCTCGCCGGCCAGTATCAGGGCAAGCCCCCGCAGGTCACCGTTTCGGTGCGCGGCACCGGCGGCTATGTCTTCTCCGTCGTCGGCCGCGTGAAGTCGGCAAGCACGTTCGCGCCCGGCCGCTATGTGAACCTCATCGAGGCGATTGCCATGGCCGGCGGCGCCGACGAGTTCGCCAATCTCGATAATGTCACGATCATCCGCAAGACCGACAAGGGTCTGGTCGCGACGCGAGTGCGGATGCAGGGCCTCATGAAGGGCAATCTGCCCGGCTCGCTGGCAAGCACCGTTCCGCAGATCGAGGTGGGCGATACGGTGATCGTTCCATGAATGATCGCGTGACGGTCCTTCGTTCCCTCATTCTTGCTTTGGCGCTCTCGGGAAGCGCCGCCGTTGCCGAGACGACCGTGGGCGCCAATGTCTCGCTGACGGCCGGTTACGGCTCTAATCCGTTCCTGACCTCCGGCAGCGGTTCGAGCGCTGCGACCGCGACCGGCATTGCGAGCTTCGATCCGGCCATCGTCTTTGCCGGCCCGACCAATAGCGTCTTGCTCAACGGCAATGTCCAGCACACGACCTATTCGTCGCGCTTTCGCGACCAGACCGACTATACCGCCCGCGGCGCGTTCACGCAGCAGCTCACGCCTTTTTCCACGCTTGGTTTCAATGCCGGCTATTCGCGGCGCACCGGCACGGCGCTGATCGCGTCGAGCACGGAAAATCCCGAGGATCCGGCCGAGCTGCCCAATCCCGATCCCAATGCGGCCGCCAATGCCGGGCGCAGGGTCGAAACACTCAATGGCGGCGCAAGCTACCAGACCCGGCTGGCTGCAAATCTGACGATGAATGCGCAGGTCCATGCCAGCAAAGTGGCCTAT
>DATMIP010000192.1:0-8649 GCA_035554515.1 Sphingomonas sp.
CCGGGATGGTCGTCCGGCCGCCGCCCGAGCGGCCAGCGGAACCTGCGGTCGACCTCTGATATCGGATGCTCGTTGATGCTCGCGAGCCGCCGCCGCATGAGACCAGCCTCGTCGAATTCCCAATTCTCATTGCCGTAGGCGCGGAACCAGGTGCCGCTATCGTCGTGATATTCATAGGCGAACCGAACCGCGATACGCTCGCCGGCGAAGATCCAAAGTTCCTTGACCAGGCGATAATCGAGCTCGCGTGCCCATTTACGCGCGAGAAAAGCCTCGACCTCGCGACGGCCGTTCAGAAATTCGGCCCGGTTCCGCCATTGCGTGTCCATAGTATAGGCAAGTGCGACTCGGGCGGGGTCGCGGCTGTTCCATCCGTCCTCGGCGAGACGGACCTTCTCTGTTGCGCTTTCGAGCGTGAACGGCGGCAAGGGCGGACGGGTCATCAACAACTCCAATCGCTCGACCCGGCGGAAGGCCGAAGTCCTTTCAAATGCCCATTCCGGAGAAGAATGAGCGTCGGCTCGTCCGCGCTCGGAGCGTGCCGCATGCCGGGCGTCAGCCGCACCCAATCTCCTGCCTGCATCGTATCCGGTGCGTTGAGTAATCGGCCGTCGAGCACGTAAATCTCCTCGCCATGTGGATGATCATGCGTCGTCACCACCACGCCCGGACACCATTGCACCAGCGCGATACTCGTGCTCGCGATGCGAAGATCGCAGACCGCCAGCCCCTCCACGGCGCCCATGCGCCATCTTCTCTCGTACGACCGAACGAGCTCGATTCCCGCGCCCGGATCGAGCGGCTCGCTCAGGATCAGCGCCGTCGCGTCGCTCGCCCACACCAGATCGAGCGGGCCGGGCATCGAGAGATAATCTGACGAAATGAGCGCGGTGTCATGCGTGTGAACCGATCCGTCGAGCACGAAGATGTCGTGCCGCTGCCACGCGGCCAGCTGAAGGCTGCATCGGCTGGGACCGTGGGCGATCGCAGCCCCAAGCGGATCGTCGCGTGGGGCAAGGAAACGGAGGGCCGGATCGGGCCGAACTTTTCCTGCCGGCGTAGGGTTCCGCATCGGACAATCCCGATCAGATTGGGCAGACCAGCTCGAGCCGCGGCCCGCCGGGTATGTTGCACATCATGTGGATCGCACCGCCATCGGCTCTGAGTTCCGGGGCAAATTCGACGGCGACTGCGCGGGCGACCATGTTGCGATGAAGCGCGGCGAGCTGTTCGGGGCTTTCGACGCCAAGCGCGAGATGATGCAGCCCTTCATTGTTGCGCCGATCGAACGGGACACAGCGATCCGGGCTGGCAACACGCCAGAGCGTGAGCGTCGTCTTCCCGTCATTCACGGCAAGCGCGGGATAGTCCGGCCATCGCCTGACGATCCGAAAGCCGAGCAGGTCGCAGAAGAAGGATGCCGCCTCGTCGAGCGCCGAGACGCTGAGCCCCACATGATGGATGCCTTCGGTTTTCCGCGTCGCGCCGTCCATCCTCGCCTCCCGACCTGTACAGACCTGTTCACTAGTGGACAGGTCTGTACAGGTCAAGCGTTCGCGACCTGTAAGCGGCCCGCCCGCGACGGTCAGGTTTCGTGGACAATCAGCGGCGATGCACCTAGGATTGCGGGATGATGGAGGGCGCCCGCAAGAAGCTGCTCATGGACGTCGCCGACACGCTGTTCGCCGAGCGCGGGTTTCACCAGGTCGGCGTGGATGTCATCATGAAGACATCGGGCGTGTCGAAGACCACCCTCTACAAATACTTCCCAACCAAGGACGATCTTGTGCTGGAGGTCCTGAACCGCCGCAGCGATCGCACGCTGGCACTGATGAACGAACGGCTTGCCGCGCTCGGCGCAGGCAGCACTGCGGCCGAGCGGGTCTGGGCAATCGTCGACGTGATCATGTCCTGGATCGAAAGCGATACTTTCCACGGCTGCAGCTTCGTCCGCGCCGCAGCTGAATATAGCGGACCGAACCATCCGATCGGCAATCGCGCCCGGAGGCACAAACTGGATGTGCGGGCGCTCCTCGCATACCAACTGGAAACCAACCGCAAAACGCTCGCCAGCCGCATCATGCTGATCAGCGAGGGCGCGATCGCAACGGCTCAGATCGGCTCTCCCGCCGCCGCGGTCGGTGAAGCGCGCGCATTAATCGCCGAACTGATGCGCTGCGCGCTGGATTCTTGACAGGGCTCCGGCCTGTCCAACTCCACTGCGAGCAGCTCGCGGCGATACCCCGCCGGATTTGCCGCGGCCTGCGCGTGATCCCGCCCGATCGCTATCGGCGGCATTGGGCAGCCCCCCTTCACAGGCATCGAAGCCGACTACCCGTAGCCAAGGACGTGTAACTCGGCCGAGCCATAGAGGGCGTGACGACGGCAGGGGCGAACGCGGCCGGTCTTTTGGCCTCAGCTCCCGCGCCATTCGACGAAAGTTGCGTAATCGAAGGGTTTGACCAGCATCAACCCGGCATTGCCGTCGCGCCACCAGCAGATCGTGGCCGCGCAGGCAGGCAGTTTGGGCAATGCGATCGTACATGCGGTACCGAGACGAAGCTGCTCGGGCGCGGCGATCTGCAGGCCGGCCAGTGAGATATTGGCAATGCTGACCATTTTCGCTTCGTTGTTGATGCGGAATAGTCCGCGCATATCGACCTTCAATCGTGGGGGTCGCAGATTGCCTCCGATTTCAAACGAGCAATGCGCCAGCATCGCTGCCGCGGGTATCGGCTCGGCGAAAGCCACGCCGATCATGTTGCCTTCGGCCCAGGCCACCCGACCCTTCACTCCATGCGCCGTGCGTAGCTCGATTTCCAGTTCCTCGCCCGCGTGCAAATTCACGTAGACTTCGGCGCGAAGCCCATCGGGCGAGATATCGCGCAGCAGGCACAATTCTTCGCGTCCCGATTTCAGCCGAATCTTGGCGATCTGGGATACCACCGCATGCCGTACGCTGCGGCGGCGCTCCTCATACAGACATTCTGCGGTTTGCTGTGTTCTGGCTGCAATCACAAAGACTCTACCAATTACAAGGGAATGGCAGGACATATTGCCCGCATATTCTGTAAATATTGCCGCCTCGACGTGGCTGACCGCAAATTAAGGATAGAAGATTGCTGTCCGCTTATTGCGGCTGCGGGCCGACATGGACGTCGACCGCCAGCGTCTCGCTCCCGCCTCCAATGCGCGCGCCCGAAATGGGCGCTGCGGAGGCATGGTCGAGGCCGACCGCGACGCGGACATAGGATTCGGTAGGGCACCGCCCCTCATGCGGATCGAAGCCAATCCAGCCATACCCATCGACATGAATTTCCGTCCAGCCATGTGCGGCATGGCTTTCACGCTCGTATGGCCGGTAGAGATGGCCGGCAACATAGCGCGCGGGATAATGCGCGGCGCGCGCCGCCGCGATCAGCAGATGGGCCGCTCCCTGCGGATCCGCCTTTCGTTCGGCCAGCGCGACCGTCGCCCGATGGTCGCCGCCGACATGCGGCTCATCCAGAACGAGATGGTCATGAATCGCCTCTGCCAGCATATGCGCGCCGGCGAGCGGATCGGTGGGCAGCTTGAGGCCCGCGACATGATCCGTGATCGCGCTATCGACATGGGTCAACGGTGTCGGCTGGAGGAAATAGAGCGGCGGCAACGGCTCGGCAGTCCCGCCGAGCATGCCGGCATGATCCTCGGTCAGGACCTCCCCCGAGACAGAAATCACGATACGCTCCAGAGGCCCGTCGACGTAGAGCATCGTCGTCTCGTTGCCATAGCCGTCACGGCCGGTTTTGAGCCGCGCATCGCGATCGACGTCGATCGCCCATGACACGACGCTCTGGCCGGCGTGGCTGCCCGGCGTCAAACGCAGCAACTGCACCAGCCGCGCCTGCGGCTCGGTGAAGCTATATTCGGTGCGATGGGAGACGTAGAGGCGCATGGGCGAATTCGATATCGTCCTTCCGCCCCGGAATAAGGCGGCCTCCGTTGCTAACATCGCTAACGATAGCGGATAACCCCCTTTCATGCCCGCACCCCTTATCCATCTCATTTGCGGTTCGACCGGCGCGGGCAAGACGACCTACGCGCTGCGGCTGAGCGAGGAGATCGACGCCGCGCGCTTCTCGATCGACGAATGGATGTCGGCCCTGTTCTGGATGGATTCGCCGCAGCCGATCGATCCCGCCTGGACGATGCCGCGAATCGAGCGTTGCGCGGCACTGATCTGGCGAACGGCGGTCGACGTGGCGAAGCGGGGAATGCCGTGCGTGCTGGAGCTGGGGCTGACCACCCGCGCCGTCCGCGCCCGCTATGCGGCGCTCGCCAGGACTGAGGACCTGCCCGTCCGGCTGCATTTCCTGGATGTCCCGCCGGAGGAAAGATGGCGGCGGGTCGCGGCGCGCAACCACCGGCCGGATCCGACCGCGCAGCTCGATTTCCGGATCAGCCGCGCGATGTTCGACTATGTCGAAGCGATGTGGGAGCCGCCGACGCCCGAGGAGATGGCGGCTTATGATGGCGTGCGGATCGGCTGACCGACCTCAGCCAAACCGGAATTGCTGCCCGATCGCGCGGTCGATGTGGCTCGCTTCGACCACGAACGCTTCGAGATATTCGTGCAGCCCCTGCCCGAACACGGCATCGATCGTGGTGCGGTTGAGCGTCGTCTGGCAGCGCCGCGCCAGCCGA
Source organism: Sphingomonas sp. (assembly GCA_035554515.1). GTDB lineage: Bacteria > Pseudomonadota > Alphaproteobacteria > Sphingomonadales > Sphingomonadaceae > Sphingomonas_I. Next base: position 4,687 of record DATMIP010000192.1, read on the forward strand.
TCGGCCTCGCCCTGCCGGCCAAGACGCTTGCCTATATAAGCGAGGTGCTGGACGACCTCATCGATCGCGCCGGCCAGGCTGCGCGGCACTTCGGTCCGCAGGATCAACATGTCGGCGACCAGCCACGGCTTGAGCCCGTCGCGGTAGAGCCAGCGATAGGCCGTGTTCGCCGATACGGTGTGGAGGATCGTCGTCCACTGGTCGCGATCGATAACCCCCCCGACCTGCTCGCCCTCGGGCAGCAGGAGATGGTATTTGACATCGATCAGCCGGGCTGTGTTGTCCGCTCGTTCGATCGCCGCACCGAGCCCGATGAAATGATAAGCTTCGTTGCGCAGCATATGGTTGAGCGCGCCTTCAAAGCCGCGCGCCTCGGCGCGGATCATCGCGGTCAGCGCCAGCGTCTTCTCATAGCCGCCGGTGGTAGCAAGCCCGCGCAGTGACAGCCAGGCCCGGTTGATCGCCTCCCACGCGTCGCGCGTCAGCGCGGTGCGCACCGACTTGGCATTCGACCGCGCCGCATCGAGGCACGAGCGGATCGAACTGGGATTGGCGGGCGACAGGGTCAGATAGCTCGCGACCGATGGCGGGTCGGTTGGCAGGCCGGTCGCCCCGAATCCCTGTTCGCACGCGGTAACGAGCAGGGCGCTCTCCCACGCAACCTGTCCGGCAGGGCGTGCCGACAATGCATCGAGCCGCAAAGTCGCCTCCAGCAGGCGCGCCGTAAACTCGGCGCGCTCGACATAACGCCCGATCCAGTAAAGCTGGGCCGCGGTGCGGCTCAGCATGCCCCGGCCCCGTTCGTGGAGTGGCCCCCCGTCATCCCTGCCGCTGCGTCTGCCCGTCCGGGCCCTGATCTTGATGTTGCATAACGTCCGAGAGGATCAAACTGTCCTTGGTCCCGCCGCCCTGGCTGGAATTCACCACCAGCGAGCCTTCCAGCAGAGCGACACGGGTCAGCCCGCCCGGAACGATATGCACCCCATCCGCCCCGGTCAGCACGAATGGCCGGAAATCGACATGGCGCGGCGCCACGCCTTTTTCGGTCAGCGTCGGCACCGTCGACAGCGCCAGCGTCGGCTGCGCGATATAGCGCTGCGGCTCGGCGATTAATGCCGCCCGGAAATTATCGATCTGCTTCCTGGTTGCGGTTGGGCCGACGAGCATGCCGTAGCCGCCCGATCCATCGACCAGTTTCACCACGAGCTGATCGAGATTTTCCAGTGTGTATCGCAGCGCCTGCGGCTCGCGGCAGCGATAGGTCTCAACGTTGGGGAGCTTCGCGTCTTCGCCTGAGTAATATTTCACGATCTCAGGCATGTACGAATAGATTGCCTTGTCATCGGCAATGCCCGTGCCGGGGGCGTTGACCAGGGCGACATTCCCCGCACGATAGGCGGCTATCAGACCGGGCACCCCCAACAGCGAATCGGGATTGAATATGAGCGGGTCGATATAATCATCGTCGATCCGGCGATAAATCACGTCGACGCGCACGCGCCCGTCGATCGTACGCATCCATACGACATCGTCGTCGACCTCCAGATCGGCCGACTCGACCAGTTCGATCCCCATCGAGTCCGCGAGAAAGCTATGCTCGTAGAAGGCGGAGTTGAAATGGCCGGGGGTGAGCAGCACGCATACCGGCTCCGAAGCCAGCCCGCGGGGTGCGACCGAGCGCAATGTATCGCGCAGCTGATCGGGATAGCGATCGACCGGACAGACCGGGAAGAGATGAAAGATCTCGGGGCAGAGCCGCAGCATCGCCTCGCGATTCTCGAGCATGTAGGATACCCCCGACGGGGTGCGCGCATTGTCCTCCAGCACGAAGAAATCATCCGCACCCGTACGAACAAGGTCGATCCCGCAGATGTGGGCGAAAACGCCGTGAGGTGGCTTCTGGCCGTGGAGGGTGCCGCGATATTGCGGGTTGGTGAGGACGAGTTCGGGCGGAACGACGCCGTCGGTGATGATCCTCTGCTTGCCATATACGTCGCGGAGGAACGCGTTGATCGCTTCGACCCGCTGGACCAGTCCCTCCTTCAATCGTTCCCATTCGGAATGGGTGAAGATACGCGGGACGATGTCGAACGGAATGATGCGTTCGGCGCTCTCCTCCTCACCATAAACGGCGAAGGTGATTCCCAACTGCCGGAAGGCGGCCTCCGCGGCTTTCTGACGACGATCGAGTTCCGCCATTGGCGTGTTGGCGATCCAACCGGCAAGCTCGGTAAAACCGGGGCGTCCGCCCCGGTCGCCGTTGGTCCCCCAGACTTCGTCAAATGCGTTGCGCATCCCGCTCCCGCTGTAGTGCGTGGACGTGCAGAGTGCAGCGCTTCGCTGCGTTGCACAAGAGGAGAGTGTCGGCGCCAAAACGATTGGAATTGCCAAAGCGTTGCAAGGGATTAGCGTTGGCGGGGAGGAGAACATGGCAACCGCTGAAGCCCCACCGTTGCCCGAAGAGGCGCTGGAGGAACGATTCCTCGCCGCCACCGGCCCCGGCGGCCAGAACGTCAACAAGGTCGCGACAGCGGTGCAGTTGCGGCTCGACGTTTATGCGTTGCGGCTTGCCCCGGATGTGTTCGCGCGATTGAAGACGCTTGCCGGCAGCCGCTGGACATTGGACGGCGGCATCATCGTCACCGCGCGCCGTTTCCGTACGCGCGAAGCCAATCGGGCCGACGCGCGCGCGCGTATCGCCGAACTGGTAGCCCAGGCCCGCATCCGCCCCGAACGCCGGATCAGGACCAGGCCGAGCAAGGCAGCGAAGGCCAAGCGTGTCGATGCCAAGGCGCGGACGGGGGCAATCAAGAAGGGGCGTGGAAAACCAACCGTCGAATAGCCGCCACCGTCATGCCAGCGAACACCGCAATCTCGGGAGGTGGCGCGCACACCCCTGCACGAGACGCAGCATTCGCTTGGGTAACGCCAAGCCCAAAACAGAACCGCCGCCCTGTTGAACAGGACGGCGGCAGTGGTTCGGGGTAGGATAGGAAGTGCTTAGGCGACTTCGGCGATCGGGACTTCGTTTGGTTCGCGCAGCACATAGCCACGGCCCCACACGGTCTCGATATAATTCTCGCCGCCGCACGCCAGGCTGAGCTTCTTGCGCAGCTTGCAGATGAAGACGTCGATGATCTTGAGCTCGGGCTCGTCCATTCCACCATAAAGGTGATTGAGGAACATTTCCTTGGTGAGTGTCGTGCCCTTGCGGAGCGAGAGCAGCTCCAGCATCGCATATTCCTTGCCCGTCAGGTGAACGCGGGCGCCATCGACCTCAACCGTCTTGGCGTCGAGATTGACGGAGAGCTTGCCCGTCTTGATGACTGACTGGCTGTGACCCTTCGAGCGGCGGACGATCGCATGGATGCGAGCGACCAATTCCTCGCGGTGGAATGGCTTGGTGACATAATCGTCGGCGCCGAAACCGAGCGCGCGGACCTTGGCGTCCATCTCGGCGATGCCCGAAAGGATCATCACCGGGGTCTGGATGCGGCTGGTGCGCAGCTTCTTGAGCACGTCGTAGCCGGTCATGTCGGGCAGGTTGAGGTCAAGCGCGATCAGATCGTAATCGTACAGCTTGCCGAGGTCCAAACCCTCTTCGCCCAGGTCGGTCGTATAGACGTTGAAGCCTTCCGAGCTCAACATCAGCTCGATCGAGCGGGCGGTCGTGGGATCATCTTCGATGAGCAATATGCGCATTGTTTCTGTCCTGTTTTCCCGCGCTCTTGATAGGGACCTGACGGCGTCCGCAACCATGAACGCTCGTGGTTACAGATCTGGTAATGAAGGTTAAAGGTTAACGAGACCCTAAACGTCTTAACCTTTCTTACGTGTCCGCTCCGATACGGCGCAAATTCGTTCTTCTCGCCCCCTATCCTCCTCGTGAAGGTCCGAATCGGATCAGGCCGATCAGGAGCGGCTCCGCATCAACGGCTGGATATGCGTACCGAATGCCTCCAC
>DATMIP010000193.1:0-11979 GCA_035554515.1 Sphingomonas sp.
GCCGAAAGATCGAGCGCGCTGAAGTTGACGGCGACCGTATCGCTCGAAGTCGAACCGGTCTGGATCGTCACAACACCACCACTGCCTGCCGTACCATCGAACAAGGCAACGCCGTTGAATTTGGTGTTCGCGGTGATCGACGTGATCTGCGAGGACAGAGCCGTGACTTCGGTCTGCAGATTGGTACGATCGCTCGTGGAATAAGTGCCGCTGGAAGCCTGAACCGCGAGTTCGCGGATACGCTGCAGCATGTTGGTCACCTCGTCCAGCGCCCCGTCGGCGGTCTGGGCCATCGACATGCCGTCGTTGGAGTTGCGAACCGCCTGCGTCATGCCGCGGATCTGCGAGGTCATCGAAGCAGCAATGGCAAGGCCGGCGGCGTCGTCTTTAGCAGAGTTGATGCGCTTGCCGCTCGACAGGCGTTCCATGGCGGTCTGCAGCTGGCTATCAGCCATACGCGTTCCGTTCTGGGCCCGTAGGGCGCTCACGTTGGTGTTGATAACAGTCACTGTGGGTTCCTTTCCCGCTCAAATCAGGCAGCCTGGACAGTGGTCCTGTTCCCGCCTCGAATTGGGTAACGGCAGAGGTCAGCGCGGCTTTAACCAGAAAATGGTCAGCCCTCGAAAATAAATCCCGTTCCTCTGTTCGGCGGTGCGAGCCCTCGTACGGGGGCGCGTTGCGAGCGCGAAACGCGCGCGTTCCATTAAGACTTTTTAAGTTAATCATGGGGTAACCAGCCCCGACGGCGAAACATTGCCGGATGTTCGAGGAGCGCACATGACCCAGATCGGACTGAGTGAAGGAGCTGCGGCGGGAAATCCCCCGCTGGCGTCCTGGCTCGCCGGGGTCGGGCTGCCTGCCGTCCGGATCGATGCCGCCGACGCCCCGCCCAAGGGGATGATCCGCATCATCGCGGCGTCGGAACGCGGCTGCGCCCGTCACAGCGACATCATTATCGACATTCGCGATGGCGCACCGTTTTTCACCGCGGCGGCCAAAGGATTTCCTGCGGAAGTCGCTTTCGGCTTCGAGGATATGGCGTTCGGCCATGCCCTGATCGCCGAGCTCGTCCGTCCCAATGGCCGTCCCGCCTGCGGCGAGCCCGAAAGCGCCGGCTTTCTTACGCTCGTCGCCCGCATCGCCGCGCATGACGCAACGGTGCTCGTGCTGGGCGAAACCGGCACCGGTAAGGAGGGGCTTGCCCGCTTCATCCATGCGCGCAGCCCACGCAGCGAAGGTCCGTTCGTCGCGATCAATTGCGCGGCGCTGCCCGAGACGATGCTGGAAGCGATGCTGTTCGGCCACCAGAAAGGTGCCTTCACCGGAGCGGCCGGCGCGGGCGAAGGATTGTTCCGCGCTGCAGAGGGCGGCACGCTGCTGCTCGACGAGGTCGCCGAGCTGCCATTGCCGCTTCAGGCCAAATTGCTGCGCGCACTCCAGGAGCGTGAGGTCCTGCCGATCGGCGCGACCAAGCCGATCGCGATCAACGTCCGCGTCATTGCCGCGGCCAACCGCGATCTCGCGACCGAGGTTGCCGAGGGTCGGTTCCGTGCTGACCTTTACTGGCGCCTCAATGTCATGCCGCTCATGCTGAAACCGCTCGCCGAGCGCCGCCTCGACGTCCGGGCGATCACAGCGACGCTGATGCTGCGCCATCTTATGCCGGGCGAAGCTTTCCCCTGGCCGACCCAGAGCGCTATCAATCGCCTGATGAGCCATGGCTGGCCGGGCAACGTCCGCGAACTGGAAAACGTCCTCCAGCGCGCGATGCTGCTGCGCTCGAGCGATCGGATCGACGCGCATGATCTGACGATCGAGGCCGGCACGCTTGCGGCAGCGCAGAGCGTGCGCCACGCGGTAAAGACCCCGCCGCATGCGGCCAACGCCCCCGCCCGCCTCGCCGAGGTGGCACGCAGTTCCGAATATGACGCGATCGAGGAAGCCTTGGCGGCGACCGGCGGTCACCGCCTGCAGGCCGCCGCACGCCTGGGCATCAGCGAACGCACGCTCCGCTACCGGCTTGCCGGCATGCGTGCGGCGGCTTGAGAGGCGAATAAGACATGAGCGGCATCAGCCCGGCCACCCTGTTGCAGATGCGGAGCGCGATCCTCCAGCAGAACAGCGCGCTGCAGAAAGCCGCAGCGAACGCAGCCCAGCCGATCGACAATATTGGCGGCATTGGCAGCACCGGCGGCGTCGGCAATAGCCAAGGCAGCGACTTTGCCGGCGCGATGAAAAGCGCGCTCAGCCATGTGAACGGCCTGCAGGCCAATGCCGATAGCGTCACCTCCTCCTACGAGCGTGGCGAAACGACCGACATTGCGGCGGTGATGCTCGCCCGCGAACAGGCATCGGTCGGATTTCAGGCGACCCTTCAAGTCAGAAACAAACTCCTGTCCGCCTATAAGGACATCATGAGCATGCCGGTATAATCGATGAGCGACAGCACCCTCCCCGTACCCGTCACCACCTCCGCCTCGGGCGCCATGCTCGATCGCGTCAAGGATTTTGCCGGCCAGCCCGCCGTCGCCAGAAGCATGCCGTTGCTCGGCATCGCTGCTGCGATACTCATCGCCTTCCTGGCCTGGTCGACCTTCGCCAGAGGGCCGCAGCGCGACCTGTTTTCGGGGCTCAACGATTCGGACAAGGCGGCGGTAGCCGACACGCTCAAGACAGCCGGCGTAACCTATACGCTCGACCGTTCAACCGGCTCGCTGACGGTTTCGGACAGCGATTATTATCGCGCAAAGATGCTGCTGGCCCAAGCCGGCCTGCCGAAAAGCGCCCCGGATGGCGCCGCGACGATCGCGTCGCTGCCCATGGGCGCGTCGCGCGCCGTCGAAGGCGAGCGCTTGCGCAGCGCCCGCGAGCAGGACCTTGCCCGCACGATCGAGGCAATCGATGCCGTCCAGGGCGCCAAGGTTCACCTGGCCGCCGAGCAGCAGAGTGTTTTCGTGCGTGACACGGCCCCCGCTTCGGCCTCGGTGATGCTGACGTTGCGCCAGGGGCGTGCCCTGTCCGACGGACAGACCCAGGCGATCGTCAATCTGGTGGCGTCTTCGGTTCCTGGTTTGTCCGCGGATAATGTCTCGGTCGTCGATCAGGGCGGTCATCTGCTTAGCCGCAAGGGCGGCGACGGCGGTGCCGATCGCCAGATGGAGCTCCAGGCGCGCACCGAGCAGCGCTATGTCGATGCGATTTCCAAGCTGCTTACGCCGTTGGTCGGCGCCGACGGCTTCACGACCGAAGTTCATGCCGATCTCGATTTCGCCGAGACCCAGGCAACGCGGGAATCCTATCCCAAGGATTCGGGCGTGATCGCGCAGGAGAAAGGCCAATGGGCCAATGATGCGGCCAACAATGGTGCGGCGCCCGTCGGCGGTATCCCCGGCGCGATCGCCAATCAGGCGCCAAGCGCCGCGCAGATTTCGACCCAACCGGGCCAGTCGTTAAGCGTTCCCGTCACCGGAGCGCCGCAGGCAGGCACCACCGCGGCCACCACGCAAGGCCGCACCAGTGAACAATATGATCGTACGTTCCAGGTCGGCCACGAAGTGTCGGTCACGCGCAATCCGGTTGGCATACTCAAGCGACTGTCGGTCGCGGTAGCGCTCAAGCAGGGTGCCAAGCCGCGCGGCGTCGCCGAAATGGCGCAGCTCGAGCAGCTGGTGAAGGGTGCGGTGGGCTTCGACCAGACGCGCGGCGACCAGTTCGCGCTCAGCTCGCGTTCGTTCGTCACCGTCGATCCGGCTCCGACCAGCAAATGGTATGAATCGTCTTGGGTCAGCGTGATCGGGCGCAATGTAACCGGCCTGATCATCGCGCTCATCGCTTTCTTTGGTGTGATCAAGCCGCTGCTGAAACGACGCGCCGCCACCACCGCTGCCGCCCCAGCCCGGACGGCTGCCCGCCAGCAGCGCAGTCCCGCGCTGGGAAGTGAAATCGCCGCCGCGCTCGCGAACGAGGCGGTCCACGACCCCGGCAAGCGGGTCACGCTCGACATGATCGAGGCAGCGCCCGGTTATTCGGACCGCGCGGCCCTGATACGCAATTTCGTCCGCCAGGATCCTGATCGCGCCGCACTGGTCGTCCGCGACCTGATCCGTGCCGACATGCCGGCTGGAGCCACACAAAATGGCTGAGGCCGACCCCGCATTCGACAATGCCCAGGATCGGGATCCCGAGGGCAGCCAGGCCGCCGCAATCCTGCTGATGCTGCTGGGTGAGGAAGAAGCCGCACAATTGCTTGGCCGCCTCGATCCGCAGGAAGTCCAGACGCTGGGTGGTGCGATGTTCGGCGTGGCCAATGTCAGCGAGGCGCAGGTAAACCGGGTGCTCGACCAATTCGTGACCCGCGCACGCCAGCGCACCTCGCTCGGTTTCGGCGCCGGCGGCCAGATTCGCGGCATCATGGAAAAGGCGCTCGGTCATGACCGCGCCGAAAATATGCTGGCGCGCATCACGCCGCAGGAAAAGACGGTTGGTCTCGAAGCACTCAAGTGGATGGACCCGCGCACGATCGCGAATCTTGTCGAAAACGAGCATCCGCAAATCATCGCGCTCGTACTCGCCCATCTCGAGGCACCGGTCGCGGCCGACGTATTGCAATTGCTCGATGAGGATCTGCAAGCTGATCTGATCTATCGCGTCGCCACGATGGGCCCGGTCACTTCGGATGCGATCGCGGATCTCGAACGGCTGCTGTTGCGGCCAGTGGCTCCCGCCAAATCGGGCGGCACGACCAAGCGCGGCGGAACCGGCGAAGCGGCGCAGATCGTCAACAATGCCCGCAAGTCGGCCGAGCAGCGCATCATCAAAGCATTGCAGAAGCTCGACAAGAATATCGCGCGTTCGGTCGAGGACGAGATGTTCGTCTTCGACAATCTGATGGCGCTCGACGACAAGAATCTCGGAACGTTGCTGCGGTCGGTCGACGGCGAGATCCTCGTGGTCGCGCTGAAGGGTGCGGACGAGCGCATGAAGACCAAGATGTTCGGTTGCATGTCGAGCCGCGCCGCCCAATCGATCCAGGATGCCATCGCCGACAAGGGGCCGATGCGCCTCGCCGAAGTGCAGGAGGCCCAAAAGGAAGTGCTCAGTATAGCTCGCCGCCTCGCCGCCGAAGGCACGGTCCAGCTCGGCGGCAAGGGCGACGATTATGTCTGATCTGGCAAGTGCCGCACAATTCGCGGACGCCGCGACCGTGCCCGTCTGGACGCGTCCGACCGCCTCGCATTTTGTGCCTGCAGCCAATGACGCGCCGCGTTTTTCGCGTTGGGCGGACGCCGAAGCGCCGGGGGAGCAAAGCTTTCATCACGCCGGGGCATCCGCCGGGATCGGCCATGACGAGGCGCTCATCGCACAGGGCTTTACCGAAGGTCTCGCCGAAGGCCGCCGCGCAGCGGAGGCCGAGCTGGCGGTCGAACGCGATGCGCTCGTACGGCTCGCCTTGAACCTGGAAACGCTCAAGCCGCAAATGCCCGATGGGCTGGCGGCAATGCTTTCCACCACGATCAGGCGCCTGGTCGCGCAGATTGTCGGTGAGGTCGAAATTGACACCAATACCCTCGCAGATCGCACGCGCGCCGTTGCTGCCCTGATCGCCGAGGAGACTGCCCCCGCGAGATTGCGGCTCAATCCTGACGATATCGCACGCCTCGTCGACGCCAATATCTCGGTCGAGATGTTGCCCGATCCGAACCTCGCGCCAGGCGCGATCCTGCTGGAAACCGGGTCCGGCTGGGTTGAGGACGGCCCGCAGGTAAGGCTGGACAAATTGCGTGCCGCGCTCGATCGGCTGGGCGCTCCGCGATGAACGATCTCGCGGCGCGTGCAGCCGCGATTCTCGACACGATCGACGTTGACGCGATAGGCCCCCGCCGGATCGGCCGGCTCGCGGCCTATGACGGGCTGATGCTCGAGGCGACGGGCTTTCGCGAGCCGGTCGGATCGAATGCCCGCGTAATCGACGCCGACGGCCACGCGGCGCTTGCCGAAGTGGTTGGTTTCCGCGGCGACCGCACCCTGCTGATGGCGCTCGACGCCGATGCCCCGCATAGCTGCGGCGCGCGGGTGGAACCCGATCGGCGTGGCACCAGTGTAGACGTCGGCGACGCGCTGCTTGGACGCGTGGTCGATGCGCTGGGCAATCCGCTCGATGGGCTCGGCCCCATTGCCACCACCGCACGCTGGCCATTGGCCGGCAAGCGCGCCAACCCGCTCGATCGCGACCGTGTCACCCAGCCGTTCGACATGGGCGTGCGCGCGATCAATTCGCTGCTCACAGCAGGCGTCGGCCAGCGAATCGCGATCGTCGCCGGATCGGGCGTCGGTAAATCGGTTCTGATGGGCCAGATGCTCCAGGGGTCCGATGCCGATGTCATCGTCGTCGGGCTGGTCGGCGAGCGCAGCCGCGAAGTCTCCGACTTCCTTGCCACCAAATTGGGCGGCGTCCGCGCAAAGACCGCGGTCGTCGCGGTTCCGGCAGACCACCCGCCGATCCTGCGGCTCCGCGCCGCGATGCGCGCCACGGCGATCGCCGAATATTTCCGTGCGCAGGGCAAGCGCGTGTTGCTGCTGATCGACAGCCTCACCCGCGTGGCGCACGCTCAACGCGAGATCGGCTTATCGCTGGGCGAGCCGCCCACCATGAAGGGTTATCCACCGTCGGCGCTGGGGCTGATTCCACGTCTTGTCGAACGCGCCGGCGTGGATGTGCATTCGGGGGGATCGATCACCGCACTCTACACCGTTCTCGCCGATGGCGACGATCAGGCCGATCCGATCGTCGACACGGCGCGCGCGATCGTCGACGGCCACATCGTGCTCTCACGCGGACTGGCCGAGCAGGGCGTGTATCCTGCGATCGACGTTGGCAAATCATTGAGCCGCGTCATGGCCGACATCGTCGAACCCGAACATGCGATCGCCGCGCGCACGTTGCGACGTTTGTGGTCCGTCTATGAAGAGAATCGCGACCTGATCCTGATGGGCGCCTATCGCAGCGGCACCGACCCTTCGATTGATGCAGCGATAGCGCACCATCCCCTAATTCTGGACTTTCTACGCCAGGGACAGAAAGAAATCGTCAGCCTTAACGTCTCAGTTACCCAGTTGGTTGATAACTTCGGGGCATGAAAGCCCTTGCCGAACGCCGCGCCCGAATCACCCGTGTCCGCGAGGTCCAGCACCTCCACGCCGTCGGCGAAGCCGCGACCGCGGAGGGCAAGGTGGCCCAGCTTGAAAATAACGCCGCCCGCCTGATCGCGCTGCGGATGAGCCTTTCGATGGCACCGGGCATTACGTCCGGCGCGGCGCTTGGCAATGCGGGCGAGATGGGGCTGCGCCTGGATACCGTCAGGCATGGACTGGCCGATGCGATCGGCGCCGCAAAGGCGGTAGCGCTTGCCCGCGTCCATGATCGCCAGGATGCCGATATTCGCCGTGAAAGCGCCGCCCGGCTCGAAACCCGCGCGGTGGCTGAGCTTCAACAGATGATCGAGGCGCGGATGGCCGCGAGCTTCCGCCACCGCCCACGCAAGGAGCCCTCCGATGGCTGATGCCGTGCTTTCTATGACCGCGTCACCGTTGGCGGCTTTGTTTTCTCCAGTGATTGTCGACGGAACAGGTACAGGCGTGGCGGCCGCGGATCCCTTCGCCAATCTTCTCGCGACGGTTGGGGCCGTTAGACCGGCCGGCTTAACAACAGCCGCCACGGCGCCAGCAGTCACACCGACCCTTGAATCCAACAGCGCGATTTCCGGAGCCGGCGCTGCGCCGATCCTGCCGCCGGCCATTATTCCCCCGAATGGTCTAATCGCCTCGCTTCCCGGATCGGCGCCCCTGCCGTCGCCGCCGCTTGCGGAAACCCTCCCCAACCTTGCCAGGGAAATGACGCGCGAAGGGGCCAAATCTTCGGATGCCAAGGCAGACAGCGAAGACCCGCTCGGCGATGCTATCGCCTCGGGGCCGAACGCGGTTCTGGCCTTCGTCCCCACGATCGTGCCGATCGTCGTGGCGCAGCCGGCCCCAATTCCGATCAATATCGATGTTCCGCCGCAAGGCCTTCCGGCCGCGAAGCTGGCCACGATTCGCGCCAGCGCAGACATGCCGCGCGTTGCTCAACCTACGCCTCAGCCAGCCGCCGAAGGTCCCGCGCCGGCGACGATGGACATGGACAGCCATTCGGAACTGCCCAACGTGGTGAGCGCACCTTCGAGCGCGCCGCTCCCCGCGGAGAAGCTGAAAGCGGAGATCGGATCACTCCCTCAGATTTCATCGATCGAATTCCAGGCTCTCCCTGCCCTTTCCTCCGATCAGCAGCCAGCGCCCGTGGCGCCTGCGGATGGTCTCTCCCAGCATATTCCCGACGGGTCACAAATCGGCGTGTCGGTTTTGGAAAGCAGCTCCGTTCCGAACACTGCTTCGTCGCGTCCGCGGGGCGATACGCTCGGCGCAGCGCGGCGTGTGGCGGGCGATCCACGGAGACGTGCCGAACCGGCAATCGCCGACAGTCTGCCGGTGGGTCTCACACAACGGGCCGCGGAAACCGCGCAGGCGCCCCTGGCCGACGCGATGACATCGGTCGACGGCAAGGGCGATACGATCGTCGAGCAGACGCTGAACATTGCCCGCGACGCCGCATGGCTCGACACGCTCGCGCACGATATCGCGAAAACCGCCGGCGGTGACGGAAACCTTCGTTTCAAGCTCGAGCCGGCAAATCTGGGATCATTGACGGTCGCGATCGCGCACGGCACCGAAGGCGCGTCGATCCACCTGACCGCAGACAGGGAGAAGACGCGCGACATTCTGATAGACGCGCAGCCGAAACTGATCGCCGAAGCGCGCGCGCAGGGATTGAAGGTCAGCGACACCCATGTCGACCTCCGTCACCAGGATCAGCCATCGAATCAGGATGCGTCGCGCTGGACACAGGGCAATAACAGCCAGAATATGGCCAGCCAGAATGGCCAGAATCGCAATTCCTCACCGGCGCATCAACCATTTGTGAGCAACCTCGGAGGTAAATCCGATGCCGAGCACGAATCACCATCCGGTGATTCGGACGCGCTCTATGCATGATGGTGACCCCAGATGAGTGACGAAGCTCCCGCCAAGCCGAAGAAAAAGGGCAGCAAGATGAAGAAGTTGATCTTCTTCGTCCTCTTGCCGCTGCTGCTCATCGGCGGCGGCATCGGGGCGGGCCTGTACGCTGCCGGTGGCATGGCTGGCGAAAAGGGCGCCAAGAAAATCGATCCGCACCATCCCAAATTGGTGCTCAAGGAAGGCAAAACCGGCCCGGTCGACCTGCCCGATCATGCCAAGCCGAACCCCGAAATCTACAAATCGACCTACTATCCGATGGAGCAGCCGTTCACGTCGAACCTGCGCGACACGGATGGCTATTTGCAGCTCGGCCTTGGCGTTTCGACCTTTTACGATGAGAAAGTCGTCGAGCATCTCAAGGAGAGCGAGATGCCAGTCCGGTCGGTCGTGCTCGAAGTGCTGGCCACCCAGACCGCGGACGCGCTCAACACCCCGCAGGGCAAGCTGGCGCTGCGGCAGCAGCTCAGGGTCGCTATAAATCGGGTCCTGGAACAGCGCGAGGGCTTTGGCGGCGTTGATGACGTCTATTTCACGAGCTTCATCATCCAATGACCGAAGCCCCGCTTTCGCCGATCGCATCCTCCCTTATCTTCGATGAATTATCGGAGGTAACGCCCGATATTTGTCTGGGGCCGGACGTTCAGCCGTTCGTCTTCGGGCAGGAAAGCCGACGCCCGGCTGAACGCCTGGCCGGGCTTGAACGGATGGGCGACAAGATCGCCCGTGCCATCCGCCCTGCGATCGAGCCGATCGCCCGGATGCGCGTTGGAGTGAGTGCCGAGCCGCTCCAAATCCGTTCCTTCCAGGAATGGCAGGACGACCAACCGGAATTTTCCGCGCTCACCGTTTACCGGCTGCGCCCGCTTAAGGGCGGCATGCTGGTCCAGATCCATGCCGACTTCATCGCCGCGCTGGTCGAAATTTTCTACGGTGGTGCGCTTGACGCCAAACGCGCGCGCAAGGCCGGCGATTTCACGGCAAGCGAGGAGTTGCTCCTTAACCGCGTGCTGGAAAAGATCGCGGCTATTTTCGCCAGTCACTGGAACGAAGTCACGCCGATCGAACTGGCCTTTGGGGTGCGCGAAACCAACGTCACACACCTTCCGTTCGTGCGTGGCGACGAAATGGTCGTCGTGCAGCCCTTTGCGTTGTCGGCAGGCAACGCCTCCTCGGTCATTTCCGTGCTCTATCCGCTCGCCATGCTCCGCCCGATCGAGGAGAAGCTGGAGGCGCGCGTGCAGGATGAAGATGCTACCGCGAGCGAAGACTGGCGATGGAAGCTCGGTCAGGCGCTCGAGCAAGTGAAACTGCCCGTGCGCAGCGTGCTCGCCCGTCCGGAGATTTCCGTCGCCGAATTGCTGGCCCTCAAGCCGGGTGATGTGATCCCCATCACGCTGCCGCCGCGCACGCCCCTGCTTGCCGGCGCACGGCGGATCGCGGATGGAGTCATTGGTGAACAGGACGGGCGCGCCGCGCTCCTGATCGAAAAAGTAGGGAATGCGTGAACATGAGTGACATGAGCGAAGCTCCGGTTCGCGACAATCTGTCGGGCGGTCGCAATTATCGGCTGCTGGCGGACATTCCGCTGCGCCTGTCGGTCGAAGTTGGTTCGACCAGCCTCAAGCTCGCCGAGTTGATGGACCTCGCCGAAGGCTCGGTGGTCGAGCTCGACCGCCAGGCGAACGAGTTGCTCGACATTCTCGTCAACGGCACATTGGTCGCGCGCGGAGAAGTAGTGACGGTTGGCGGCAAGTTCGGCATAAGGGTCGTAGACGTCGTCGCCACGGAGGCACGATTGTCGGGGATAGAACGCCGAACATGATGCTCGATTACCTCCTGCGGCTCCTTCTTCTCGTGCCGCTGGTGGGTGGTCTCGCCGTCCTTACCCTGTGGCTCTACCGCAAGCTCCAGCCAGGCATGACCTTCGGCAACCGCGAACGCGCGGTGCGTGTAATCGACGCGGTTCCGATGGGCCCGATGAGCCGTCTCGCGGTCGTCGAATTCGCCGGAAAGCGCTTCCTGCTCGCCATCTCCCGGGGGCGGGTGGACAAGATCGCCGAAACCGATGCACCCAATTTTGCGCTGCCCGATGAGTGAGGGCTCCAAGCTCTCTCTCCCCTTGCGGGAGAGAGTTGGAGAGAGGGGTTCCGGCAAGGGGGCTCGATGCCCCGCCGCCCCAATTTCCTGCTCGCTATCACTCACATCCCCCTTCCCTCCCATGCTGCGCACGGGCCCCTCCCTCTCCCATAAGCGGAGAGGGGTTTTGCAGTTCGCGATCCTTTCAGTGTTTGGGCTGATCGCGGTCTTTCTCCTCGCCCACCCCGCCTTCGCGCAGGCGGTCACACCCTCGACTGCGCCGACGGCCGCACCCGGCGGCGGTCTCGATCGCGCAATGAAGACGATCGGTGGCACCGGCCAGCCTTTGTCGCTGTCGCTGCAAATATTGCTGCTGATGAGCCTGCTGACGGTATTGCCGTCGCTCGTCCTGATGATGACCAGTTTCACCCGCATCATCATCGTGCTGTCCATATTGCGTCAGGCGCTGGGCCTGCAGCAGACGCCACCCAACCAGGTGCTGGTCGGGCTCGCCTTGTTCCTGTCGATGTTCGTGATGCGGCCCGCAATCGATCAGATCAACGCGACCGCATACAAGCCCTATGGCGCCGGACAGATTCCAATCGAGGAAGCGGTATCGCGCACGGGCAACGTGCTTCATGGATTCATGATCCGCCAGACACGCCAGACCGATCTCAAGATGTTCGCCGACATGGCCAAGGCCCCAAAGTTCACCGATCCGAGCCAGGTGCCCTTCACCATCCTGCTGCCCGCCTATGTGACATCCGAGCTCAAGACGGCGTTCCAGATCGGCTT
>DATMIP010000194.1:0-4372 GCA_035554515.1 Sphingomonas sp.
GCGTCGGCGCGGGCGAGGGCAGGTTGGCCTTCGGTTATGCCGTCGAGCGCGCTCACCTACTTGCCGAGAGCAGCGGCGGCGCGGGCGCGCGCCTCTATCTCGGCAGGGTCGGGATCGCCCGCGGGGACGACCCAGCTTCCGCCCACGCACAGGACCGGACCAACTGCCAGCCAATCGGAGGCGGTGTCGACCGTGATGCCGCCGGTCGGGCAGAAACGGCATTGGTAGAACGGCGCGGCAAGCGCGTTCAGCGCCTTGATTCCGCCGGACGTTTCGGCCGGGAAAAATTTGAAGCGGTCGAGCCCGAGATCGAGCCCGCGCATGATGTCCGCGGCGGTGGCGATCCCGGGGAGGAACGGGATGCCGCGTTCGATCGCCGCTTTGGCGAGCGGTTTGGTCAAACCCGGGCTGACGATGAATTTGGCACCGGCGTCGATCGCCGCGTCCAGATCCTTCTCGTTGAGCACGGTGCCCGCGCCGACGAACGAACCCTCGACCTTTGACATTTCGCGGATCACGTCGAGCGCGGCTTCGGTGCGCAAGGTCACCTCCAGCACCGGCAGGCCGCCCTTCACCAAGGATTGGGCGATAGGCAAAGCGTGGGCCGCATCCTGGACCACAAGCACCGGGATGACCGGTGCCATCCGCATCACTTCGTCGATCGTCACGCGTCGATTTCCTCGTCTTCGATATTCTTGTCGAGCGATATGCCGTCGCCGACCATCCCCTCGCCCAAATCCTCGCACATCGCCGCGAGCAGGGCCGAACCGCCTTGCTCGGCCGGGCTCGCGCCATGGCGCATGAAGGCGAACAATTCGCGCCCGGTGCCGACGTGCGGGCGTGGTGTGACCGCCTGCTCGCGGGCGGCCCATTCGGCGTCGCTCACCAAGGCCGCGAGCGTGCCATCGTCGGCGGACAGACGCACGATATCGCCATCGCGCAGCTTGCCGATCGGGCCGCCGCCCAATGCCTCGGGGGAAAGGTGGATCGCAGCCGGGACCTTGCCCGACGCGCCCGACATGCGCCCATCGGTAACGAGCGCGACCTTGAAGCCCTTGTCCTGCAGCGAGCCGAGCGCGGGGGTGAGCTTGTGCAGCTCGGGCATGCCATTGGCGCGCGGGCCCTGGAAGCGGACGACGACGACGACGTCGCGATGCAATTCGCCCTTCTTGTAGGCGGCCAGCACGTCGTCCTGATCGTGGAAGATGCGCGCCGGCGCCTCGATCGTCCAGCGGACCGGATCGACCGCGCTGGTCTTGAAGGTGGCGCGTCCGAGATTGCCGGCGACGAGCCGCATGCCGCCGTCGGGCTGGAACGGCGCGGAGGCCGGACGAAGAATGGTATCGTCGCGGGAGGCGGTGACGGGGATCCAGCTGAGCGTCTCGCCATCGAGAGCCGGATCGCTTCCATAAGCGCGCATGCCACCATCCCAGACGGTGAGTATATCGCCGTGGAGCAGGCCGGCTTCGAGCAAGGTCGAGATGACGAAAGCGATGCCGCCGGCGGCGTGGAAATGGTTCACGTCGCCTGAGCCGTTGGGATAGACGCGCGCCACCAGCGGCACCGAGCCAGACAATGCGTCGAGATCCTCCCAATCGAAGATGATGCCCGCCGCGCGCGCCATTGCCGGCAGATGGATGGCGTGGTTGGTCGAGCCCCCCGTGGCGAGCAGTCCGACCGCGGCATTGACGATCGCTTTCTCGTCGACGCAGCGCCCGAGCGGGCGATAATCATTGCCCGCCCAGCCGATCTCGGCGAGCCGATGGACGGCGGCGCGGGTCAGCTCCTGGCGCAATTTGGTGCCCGGATTGACGAAGGCGGCGCCCGGCACGTGGAGGCCCATCACCTCCATCATCATCTGGTTCGAATTGGCGGTGCCGTAGAAGGTGCAGGTGCCGGCCGAGTGATAGGAGGCGCTCTCGCTTTCGAGCAATTGCGCCTCGTCGGCCTTGCCCTCCGCGTAGAGCTGGCGGACGCGCTGCTTTTCCTTGTTGGAGAGACCGGTCGGCATCGGCCCGCCGGGGACGAAGATGGTCGGCAGATGGCCGAACCGCAGCGCGCCCATCAGCAGCCCCGGCACGATCTTGTCGCAGATGCCGAGCAGGGCCGCGCCTTCGAACATGCCGTGCGACAGGGCGATCGCGGTCGACAGAGCGATCACGTCGCGGCTGAACAGCGACAATTCCATGCCGGGCTGGCCCTGAGTCACGCCGTCGCACATCGCCGGCACCCCGCCGGCGACCTGGACCGTCGCGCCGATCTCCCGCGCGAAGACCTTCATCTGTTCAGGATAGCGGCCGTAGGGCTGATGCGCCGAGAGCATGTCGTTATAGGAGGTGACGAGGCCGATATTCATCGTGCGCTGGGCGATGATCGCCTTCTTGTCCTCGCCCGCGGCGGCAAAGCCATGTGCGAAATTTCCGCAGGAAAGATGCGGGCGATCGACGCCATGCTCGCGCTCGCGATCGATCATATCGAGATAAGCGCGACGCGAGGCCGCGGATCGCGCAATCACCCGATCGGTGACGGCGGCTATTCGTCTGTCGAGCGCCATGAGCTTCAAATCGTCGCGACGCGTATTTTTTGCAACGTCAAAGCGCCCTGGTGCGGAGAAAGATTTCGAACGGGCCGTCGTCGCCGCGGCGGAGGCCGGGTCGACGCATGCTTGCACGCACGCGTCCGGCCTGCTTCCTTCGGCGCATGAAGCTGATCTTCGCGCCGCTCGCTTTCGCAGTCCTCGCCGCCGCGCCGCCGCCCGACCGCTCGATCGCACAGACCGAGGCCGATCTTGCCGCCGGGCGGACGAGCTCCACCGCGCTGGTGAAGCACTATCTCGCCCGGATCGCGGCGATCGACAAAGCCGGGCCGCGCCTCAACGCGGTGCTCTCGGTCAATCCGCACGCGCTGATCGATGCGGCCCATTCCGATGCGCTCCGCAAGGCCGGGCATCCGCGCGGGGCGCTGGAAGGCGTGCCGATCCTGATCAAGGACAATATCGACAGCGCCGATCCGATGCCGACCACCGCCGGGTCGCTCGCGCTGGCGGACAATGTGACGCATCGCGACGCACCTTTGGTGGCGCGGCTGCGCGCGGCGGGGGCGATCATCCTCGGCAAGACCAATTTGTCGGAATGGGCCAATATGCGCTCCCCGCATTCGACCAGCGGGTGGAGCGCCAAGGGCGGCCTGACGCGCAACCCCTATATTCTCGATCGTTCGGCGTGCGGATCCTCGTCGGGCACGGGGGCGGCGATCGCGGCGGGGCTGGCCGTGGCGGGGATCGGTACCGAGACCGATGGATCGGTTACCTGCCCGGCATCGGTGAGCGCGCTCGTCGGGCTGAAGCCGACGGTCGGCCTGATTCCGCGCACCTATGTCGTGCCGATCTCGCACAGCCAGGACACGGCCGGCCCGATGACGACCAATGTCGCCGACACGGCGCGACTCTTGACGGCGATGGCGGGCAGCGACGCACGCGATCCGGCGAGCGCGGAGGCCGACAGGCATAAGCAGGATTACACCAAGGCGCTCGACGCGGGCGCGCTTCGAGGCGCGCGGATCGGCGTGCTGCGCTTTGCGATCGGCGATGAGCCCGGCACGGCCGATCTCTTCGAAAAGGCGCTGGCACAACTCAAGGCCGCGGGCGCCACTTTGGTCGAGGTCAAGAAGCCCGCCGGTCATGACAAGATGGGCGATTATGAACAGGCGATCCTGATCACCGAATTGAAGCAGGATCTGAACGCTTATCTCGCATCCACACCGGCCAATGTTACGGTACGCGACCTGGCCGCGCTGATCGCGTTCAACCGGGCGCATGCGGGCCAGGAACTGGCCTGGTTCGGGCAGGAGTTATTCGAACAGGCGCAGGCATCGAAGGGCTATGACGATGCCGACTATAAGAAAGCGGCCTCGGAGGCGAGGCGGTTGGCGGGCGCGGACGGGATCGACAAGATGCTGGCCGACGATCATCTCGACGCGCTGGTCGCGCCGACCGGGGGGCCTTCATGGCGTACCGACCTGATCGCGGGGGACCATTTCGTCGGCGGGGGCGCGGGCAATTATGCGGCGGTGGGGGGCTATCCGCATCTGACCGTGCCGATGGGGCAGGTGCATGGGTTGCCGGTCGGCCTGTCCTTCATGGGGGCGAAGTGGGCGGAAGCGAAGCTGATCGGGCTTGGTTATGCCTACGAGCAGGCGACGCATATGCGGCGGTTGCCGAAATTCCTGCCGGCGCCGGAGGAGTGATCCAACGCTCCGAGTATGGCGTACCGCTCTTTTGCACGAACATGGAGGCCCGCAGCGGCCTCAGCCTCGCGCCCCGCAAGCGTGGGCCGGTGCCGAAGGAGAAATGGGGGGCACGTCTCGCCGCATC
>DATMIP010000195.1:0-8841 GCA_035554515.1 Sphingomonas sp.
CGCGACGATCGAGGCAGGCGGTGCCGGCGCCGCTGCTCCCGCCCCCGCTCCGGCTCCTGCCCCGGCGGCTCCCGCGCCGACGCTCGCCTCTTCCCCCGCCGCGACCGCCGGCCAGCAGGCGCCGGCGTCGGGTGATACGCCCGCCGCGCTCAGCCCCTCGGTGCGCCGCGCAGTGCTCGAAACCGGTGTCGATCCCGCGACGGTCAAGGGCACCGGCAAGGATGGCCGCCTGACCAAGGACGATGTCCTGCTCGCCGCCAAGACAGCGCCCGCCGTTCCTGCCGCCAGCGCGCCCGCGCCGAGCGTGACCGCCCCGGCCCCGTCATCTTCGGGCGGCCGCAAGGAAGAGCGCGTGCGCATGTCGCGCCTGCGCCAGACGGTGGCCAAGCGGCTCAAGGAAGCACAGAATACCGCCGCGATGCTGACGACGTTCAACGACGTCGACATGAGCGAGGTGATCGCCGCGCGCGCCAAATATAAGGATCTGTTCGAGAAGAAGCATGGCGTCCGGCTCGGCTTCATGGGCTTTTTCGTGAAGGCGGCCTGCCAGGCGCTGCGCGACATCCCGTCGGTCAACGCCTCGATCGAGGGCGACGAGATCGTCTATCACGATTATGCCGACATCTCGGTCGCGGTCAGCGCGCCCAATGGCCTCGTCGTTCCGGTGATCCGCGATGCGCAGGACATGTCGGTCGCGACGATCGAAAAGACGATCGGCGATTTCGGTAAGCGCGCCAAGGACGGCACGCTCAAGATGGACGAGATGAAGGGCGGTACCTTCACCATCTCCAACGGCGGCGTGTTCGGCAGCCTGATGTCGACCCCGATCATCAACCCGCCGCAGTCGGCCGTGCTCGGTCTGCACCGGATCGAGGAACGCCCGGTCGTGCGCGACGGCCAAATCGTGGTCCGCCCGATGATGTATCTGGCGCTCAGCTACGATCACCGCCTGATCGATGGCCGCGAAGCGGTGACCTTCCTGGTCGCGCTCAAGAACGCGATCGAGGATCCGACGCGGTTGCTGATCGATCTTTGATTTTCATCGTCGCCCCGGCGGAGGCCGGGGCCGAAGGCAGCTTGGCTACGGTCGCGATCCCCTCCTGAGGCCCCGGCCTCCGCCGGGGCGACGGAAGGAAGAAAATGGCAGACTATGATTTCGACGTCCTCGTAATCGGCTCGGGCCCGGGCGGTTATGTCGCCGCGGTCCGCGCCGCGCAGCTCGGCCTCAAGACCGCCTGCGCCGAGAGCCGTCAGACGCTGGGCGGCACCTGCCTCAATGTCGGCTGCATTCCGTCCAAGGCGATGCTGCACGCGTCCGAACTGTATGAGGAAGCTGCCGGCGGCGCGCTCGCCAAGCTCGGCGTCAAGATCGACAAGATGAGCCTCGACCTCGAAACGATGCATGGCCAGCGCAAGGATGCGGTCAAGCAGCTCACCGGCGGCATCGAATATCTGTTCAAGAAGAACAAGGTCGAATGGCTCAAGGGCCATGCCGCGTTCGCAAGCGCCGATACGGTCAAGGTCGGCGACCGCACCGTCCGCGCCAAGAATATCGTCATCGCGACCGGCTCGTCGGTGACCCCGCTGCCGGGCGTCGACCTCGACAGCCAAGTTGTGGTCGATTCGACCGGCGCGCTCGAGCTGGCGAAGGTTCCGGGCCATATGGTCGTGATCGGCGGCGGCGTGATCGGGCTGGAATTGGGCTCGGTCTGGCGGCGCCTGGGCGCGAAGGTCACCGTGGTCGAATTTCTCGACCAGATCCTGCCCGGCATGGACGGCGAAGTCCGCAAGGAAACCAACAAGATCCTCAAGAAGCAGGGGATGGAGTTCAGGCTGTCGACCAAGGTCACCAAGGTCGAGCGCAAGGGCAAGGGCGCCGTTCTGACGGTCGAGCCCGCATCTGGCGGCGCTGCCGAGACGATCGAGGCCGACGTGGTGCTGGTCTCGATCGGCCGCCGCGCCAACACGGAGGGGCTGGCGCTCGACAAGGCCGGTCTCGCCACCAACCAGCGCGGCCAGATCGATATCGATCATGATTTCGGCACGTCCGTGCCCGGCATCTGGGCGATCGGCGACGTCGTTCCCGGCCCGATGCTCGCACACAAGGCCGAGGATGAGGGCATTGCGGTCGCCGAGAATATCGCGGGCCTGACCGGCATCGTGAACCACGACGTGATCCCAAGCGTGGTCTACACCTCGCCCGAGATCGCCGGCGTTGGCCTGACCGAAGAGCAGGCCAAGGAACGAGGAACGGTCAAGGTCGGCAAGTTCCCGATGCTCGCCAACAGCCGCGCCAAGACCAACCACGAGCCCGATGGCTTCGTAAAGGTGATCGCGGACGCCGACAGCGATCGCGTGCTCGGCGTATGGGTGATTGCCTCGGTTGCGGGCACGATGATCGCGCAGGCTGCGCAAGCCATGGAATTCGGCGCGACCAGCGAGGATATCGCTTACACCTGCCACGCCCATCCGACGCATTCGGAAGCGATCAAGGAAGCGGCGATGGCGGTTACGGGCAAGCCGATCCACATCTGATCCCGTCCGTCCCCAGGGCGAAAGCTCGGGACGATGGGAGATGGGGGCCGGCTTGCGGCGGGCGTGACGGCGGTAACCTACAGTGCCGCGCGCGCTGCTCGTGTCGCTTCGGCTGCATCCGCGCTGAACCGCACCTCCGGCGGCCGCGCGCCCTGGATCAGCAACAGGCGCCGCACCGCCGGGCGGGCGCCCGCAATATGCACCGCCGCGCCATGCTTGCGCACGTCGCGCGCGAAACTTGCGATCATCGCCGCCGCGGTCGAATCCAGCACCGGCACGCCCGTCAGATCCAGCACATAGGCCTTGGGATGCTCGCCGATGCGGTCGAGCGTCGCCGCGACCGCCCCGACTGCGCCGAAGAAGAAAGCGCCCGTGATTCGGTAGACGACGATATCGGGATCGCCCGCAAGCGTGGCGTCATAGGCCGTTCTGTTCCCGTTCGTGCCGTCCGCGCGATCATCGTCCGCGATCAGTATCGGCCGCTCGATTTCGACCGCATGCGCCATGCGGTGCAAGAACAGCAGGGCGCCGATCCCGAAGCCCGCCAATATGCCTTCGGTCAGGTCGCGGAACACGACCAGCAGGAACGTCACGAGCAGAACGACCGCGTCGCCACGCGACGCGCGTAGCAGGATCGCGAATTCGTGCTTCTCGGCCATGTTCCAGGCGACGATTGCGAGCACGCCCGCCAGCGCGGCGAGCGGGATAGCGCTCGCCAGCGGCGCCGCAACCGCCATGAAAGCCAACAGGATCAGCGCATGGAGCATGCCGGCGACCGGCCCGCGCGCACCGGCGCGGACATTCGTGGCGGTACGCGCGATCGTACCCGTCACGCAGATGCCGCCGAACAGCGATGATGCGATATTCGCGGCACCCTGCGCCACCAGTTCGCAATTGGAGCGATGGCGCCGCCCCGACATGCTGTCGGCAACCACGGCCGACAGCAGGCTCTCGATGCCGCCCAGCAATGCGAAGGACAGCGCTGCCGGCAGCATCGTGCTGACCTTGGCCAGCGAGAAAGCGGGCAGATGCGGGGCCGGGAGCGAGCGCGGGATCCCGCCGAAACGCGTGCCGATCGTCTCCACCGGCAGCGCGAGCAGCGAAACGGCGAGCGCGGCGGCCGCCACCGCGATCAGGAAGCCTGGCCAGTGCGGTCGCACGCGGCGCAACAGGCCGATGATCGCGATCGAAAGCAGCGCCACCATCACCGCAGGCATGCTCACGCTCGGTATTGCGCCGGCCAACGCCACGAGCTTGGGCAGGAACGGGCCCGGCTCGGCGCCTGCGAGCTGGAGGCCGAGCAGCTCCTTGAGCTGGCTCGCGAAGATGATGACCGCGATGCCGGACGTGAAACCCACGGTCACGGGATAAGGGATATATTTGATGAAGGTGCCCAGACGCAGGAATCCAATCGCGAGCAGGATCGCCCCGGACATCATGGTCGCGAGGATCAGCCCGTCGATTCCATGCTTTGCGACGGTGGCCGCGACGAGGACGATGAACGCGCCGGCCGGTCCCCCGATCTGGAAGCGGCTGCCCCCCAGCGCGGAGACGACGAACCCGCCGACGATCGCGGTATAAAGCCCCCGATCCGGCGTGACTCCCGATGCAATCGCGATCGCCATCGACAAAGGCAGCGCGACGATCGCCACCGTCAGGCCGGCGAGGGCGTCTGCCTTCAGATCCGCGAGCCGGTACCGCTCGCGCAGAACGGTGACGAGCTTGGGCGTGAACAGATCGAAGAAGCCCGGTGGGGGTGTCCGCACATGTGCAATCATTTCAATCCGCCTGCCAATTCGCGGCGGGATCGTCGGCAGCCCGGCGGTCGCGTCGCGGACAATTCATTCAGGAGTCGCTGGGCGATCTTCGTTCCTTGAGGCGCACGCCACGCCCGCCGTCCGGGCTTGCCGCGCCATCCCCCAGCAAAACGACGCCGGCGCGGTCGAAAGCCTCGATCACCTTGGTCAGCGTGTCGATCACGCCGCGTACATTGCCTTCGCTTGCTTCCATCCGCTGGATGGTCGGCAGCGATACCCCCGATAATTCGGCGAGCTGCCGCTGGTCGATACCCGAGAGGGCGCGCGCGGCGCGCATTTGGCCAGCAGTGATCATGGCTTTCCCACTTCGATAAGGCCCATTTAGCAAATCGCACCATTGATGTCTAGAACATCAATTATAATGCTAAAACCATGATCACCCGCAACGGCGATGCACTCGACAATCGCCGCGCGGAGGCACTGACATCGGCCACCAAGCTGGGCTGGCCGGGAGCAATGATCGCAGCCTGCCAGAAGAAATTTGGCTGAGTTGGAGCTCTATTCCTGGTCTACGGCAGGCGCTGCGCGAGGACGGCATAAGCCATTACCGCGCAGGAGATGGCGGCATTGAGGCTGTCGGCCTTGCCAAGCATAGGAATTTTCACGCGCACGTCGCAGGCCGCCGCATAATCGGCCGGAAGACCTTGCGCCTCATTACCTACCAGCAGGAAGGTCGGGGCTTCGTAGCTTGGCCGACGATAATCCTCGCTCGCGTCCAGGCTCAGACCGACGAGTTGTCCCTGGCCAGCGCGCAACCAGGGCAGGAATTCGTCCCACCGCGCTTGCGCGATCCGCTGGGTGAACATAGCTCCCATGCTGGCGCGCACGGCCTCGACCGAAAAGGGATCGACCGTGTCGTCGATCAGGATCAGCCCGCCGGCGTCAACCGCGTCGCCCGTGCGCAACATCGTCCCCAGATTGCCCGGGTCGCGCATTGCCTGCGCAACCAGCCATATTCCGGAGGCTGAGCGATCTATACGCGTCAGGCGGGTATCGAACTGGCGATAGACGCCGATAACGGCCTGCGGATTGTCCTTGCCCGACAATTTGTGGAGAATGTCGCGGCTGGTTTCGATCGCTTCTCCGCCATTGGCTTCGACGGAGGCCGCAAGGCGGCAGACGATCGGATGCTGCGCGGTGTCGGCGGCAAAGAACAGATATTCGGGAAAGGACCCGGCCTCCTCGGCTTCCGCGAGGATCCGCAATCCTTCCGCGAGGAACAGTCCTTCATCGCGCCTGTGGCGCTTATCCCGCAAGCTGCGGATGCGCTTTACCAGCGGGTTGGAAAAGGCGGTTATCTCGCGCGGCATCGGGATCGGCTTAGCCGCACCCTCACCGCGCGAGAAGTATGAGAAGTGTCAGTGCCGGTCGTTAGGCCGGATCGTCGCCGGGGCTGGTGCCTGACCGGGTTTGGGAGGCGGCGGTATCGTGATCATCACATCCTCGCCCGAACGGCCCGGAAAACCGGTGAACATCGCCTCCACCAGATTCGGGACGAGGTGGGGTAGCGCCTGGTCAGTCGAACGCGCCCGCGCACGGCCCTCGAACAAGGTCTGACCGTCACCGGCGCGGCGAATCTTCAGCTCGAGATGGCTGACATAATAGGTATAGCTGTTGATCTCGGGATAGCCGAATGGGCTGTACCAGAATGGATCCTGCCACCCATAATAGAAGCCACGGCCATAGAGCGGGCCGCGGAAGCCGCGCGGGCCATGACGATAGCCGACACCCCATCCGCCATATGGACCCCAGCCCCAGGCCGGTCCGATGCCTGGAGTGGTGACGATCTGCTCATGTCCATTGTCGACGCCATAGTCCATGCTCACCACCAACGTGGGCCGGCCGCCGCCATCGACGAGCCGATAGCCCAGTGCGGTCAGCCGGGCACTGACGAGCTGCGCGTACGTCTGGAATTCGATTCCGCCCTCCAGACGCGGGTCGGCAGCCTGCACAGAAAAGGTCTGGCCTTCGGGCGGGGGCATCATCTGAAAGCGCGATACGTCCGCCCGGAACGACGTTGCGCACCCGCTGGCGAGCAGAAGCGCGGCGGGGGCGGCGAGGGTGAGAATCGTGCGGCGGAGAGACATTTTGACGGCGTCCTCTTGAAGCTTCGAATTGGAAGCTATGCTCTTGTCACTGAACCGCGATTGAACGTTCCGCACGCGCGACGGGCTGGTCGTGGCGTCGGATCAAATCAAAGGCCCATCGCCGCGTATGCGCCTGCAAGTGTCGGCGCGGCAACCACCATCGCTTTGTCCGCGCCGGCCCTGAGCAAGCGATCGAGCTCAGCAGGGTCGCGAAGCAATTCCGCCATCCGCGCACCGATCGGGCGAAGCGAGTCGACCGTCAATTCGGCGAGGGCTGGCTTGAACGTGCCGAAACCCTGGCCGGCGAAGCGCGCGAGCACGGCCGTGACGGGCTGATCGGCCAGTGCTGCATAAATGGTGACGAGGTTCTTCGCCTCGGGCCGCGCAGCGAGATCCGCCGGATCGGCGGGTAAAGGCTCGGGATCGGTTTTCGCCTTTCGTATCTTCTGTACGATCAGATCGGCATCGTCGGCGAGATTGATGCGGCTCATGTCCGAGGGATCGGACTTGGACATCTTCGCCGAACCGTCGCGTAACGACATGATTCGTGCAGCGGCAGGCGGAATGATCGGTTCGGGCAAGGTGAACAATTCAACGCCATAGTCGGTATTGAATTTGGCGGCGATATCGCGTGCGAGCTCCAGATGTTGCTTCTGATCATCGCCAACAGGCACGTGCGTGGTCTGGTACAGCAGAACGTCGGCCGCCTGCAGAACCGGATAGGTATAAAGCGCAACCGAGGCGCCTTCCCGATTCTTGCCCGATTTGTCCTTGAACTGGGTCATGCGGTTGAGCCAGCCTACCCGTGCGGTGCCGTTCAGCAGCCAGGCTAATTCGCTATGCGCGGGCACGTCGCGCTGCCGGAAGAGGGTGGATCGCGCAGGATCGATCCCGCAGGCAATCAGGGCGGCCGCCATCTCGCGGATGCCATGACGAAGCTCGGTCGGGTCCTGATACAGGCTGATCGCGTGAAGGTCGGCGAGAAAGAAGAAGCAGTCGCCCCCTTGGTCGGCCATGGCGTCCTGCATCCGCACCCAATTGCGGATTGCGCCGAGGTAATTGCCCAGGTGGAGATTGCCGGTTGGCTGGATGCCGGAGAGGGTGCGCATGATGCCCGCGCCTTCGGGCAGCGCGTGGACCAGGTCAAGCGCTGCCGCTCCGCGGAACGGCAGCGCGATATTCGATCAGCTTACCAGGGTTTGGACTTGGTCTTGGTCTTGACCTTGGTGGTGCCCGTAACCGGATCAGTCGTAGTCTGCTGGGTTGTAGTCGTCGTAGCGGGCAGTGCCGGATCACCGGTCGTGGTTGTCGTCGTCGCGTTGGACGGAAGCGCCGGATCGGTGCTGGTCGTTGTAGTGGTCGCGCTTGCGGCCGGCAGTGCCGGATCCGGGGTGGTTGTCACTGTCGTCGAGCTTGTCGTCGGGGGAACGGCAGGAGCCGCGGCGGTCGTGGTCGTCGTAGTTTGCGCCTGCGCGAGCAGTGGCGCCGGCGCCAGAGCTGTCGCTGCTAAGGCGATTATCAGATTTCGCATCATCTTCTCCTGAGTTCAGTATCAACTCAAGGGACCAACGCCAAAGGGACCGATCGGTGCCTTAATCCGGCGTTCAGCTTCCGGCACCCCGTCGGCGTAACAGAAGCCTGATATCGCCCGGAGAAAAGGCACGCGTCGCGATACACGCGGCAAAATAGACGAGCGCCCCTCCGCCACACAGGATGGCGAGCGCTGCGATGCGCACGGCGAGCGCACGCGTCAGATAGGGGTCGGCGATTGGCGCCAGAAAATACAATGCTCCGCCCATCATCAATGCCGCGAGCAAAAGGCGCGGAATGCGGCGGCGCAGGCGCTGGTCAGCGGTGAAATGACCGCGTTCCGACAGGGTGCGGTAGAGCATGGCGACGTTGACGCTCGACGATAAGGCGGTCGCCAGGGGTGGCCCCATCGTGCCAATTGTCGGGATCAGCAGGAGATTGCCGAGCAGGTTCACGCCGATCGAGATGATCGCGAAACGTACCGGTGTCCGCGTGTCGCCGCGCGCGTAGAAGCCGGGTGTGAGTATTTTGACCAGAACGTAGGAGGGCAGACCGAGCGAGAAGGCGCTCAGCGCCCAGCTCACACGAACCGTGTCCGTTGCCGTAAATGCACCATGCTGGAACACGCCGCGCACGATCGGTTCGGAGGCGAAGATGAACGCGGCGGTGGCGGGCAATGTCAGGAACAGGGCGAGTTCGAGCCCGCGATTCTGTGTCTCCATCGCCTCGTCATCATGTCCGCTGTTCAGCAGGCGCGAGACGGTAGGCAGCAGGACCGTGCCGAGCCCGATCCCGATCATGCCGAGCGGAAGCTGGTTCAGGCGGTCGGCATAATAGAGCGCCGAAACCGAACCGGCCGTAAGCAGCCCTGC
>DATMIP010000196.1:0-5403 GCA_035554515.1 Sphingomonas sp.
CCTTGTCGTTTACAAACATGGCGACTTCGATTTCGGAACGACCGATTTTGTGTGCTGACCAGATCAGCGTCAGCCTAGTTTTATAGCGGGAAAGGACCTCGCGGCGGTTGACCTCGATCAGCAGCTTGCGTTGAAAGCAGCGCGCACCAGCGCGGCACCAATCGCCCGAGACCCACGCGCCTTTGCCCAGGACGAGATAGCGGTGACCGTCCTCAAGTCGCGACTTTTTGGATGTCCCGTCAAGCCTATAAGCAAGTCGTGCGGCTGCATCATGGCTCTTGGGACGAGCAGCCTCCGATATACTCGTGGCGGGCGCCGGACTGGGGGCACTCACGCCGCTATCGTTGAACCCGATCGATAGCGTCGGGACCATGAGCCATGCGGCGGCCGCACCTGTGCGCGTTTGCTTACGCCGCCTTCCTGTCATTTCGCCGGACTCTTGCTTTCTTTCGGCGCGAGCGCCTCCTGCATCGTCACGAGGACTTGCGCCTGATCGTCCATGATGTCCCCAAATGCCTGGATCGCGTCCTTGCGCACTGCGGCCAAGCGTTCCTCGTCATTCTTCTTCTTGGCGGTCGCGGCATCGAGTTCGGGCTGAAGCGTTGCCGCGTCACCCCCATCCTTGATCTTCGATGCGAGCATGTTGATTTGCGAAACGTCCTCCTTGATCTCCGTCGAGACCTGATCCTCGCGAGCCGCGTAAACTGCCTTTCTCGCCTCGATCCGCGCCACGACACGGGCCCGCATCGCGGAAAGATCGGGCCCGCCGGTCGGCGCGGTCGTGCCTCCGGCGGCCTGCCGTGCGAATGCCGCAGCATCACGCGCGGCGTTCAGCTTCGGCAGCGCGTCGGTCGCGCCGCCGCTCGCCGCTCGCGCAGCCAGTTTGGCGGCGGCATTGAGCCCAGCGTCGGCTACCTTGCGATAGGCGGCGAGCAGTTTGGACGGATCGTTGCTGAACGACTTCAGGTTCCAGTTCCCGATGGCATCCTTGACGAACGCCATCGACACATCGCCCTGGCCGCTCGCATAGACCTCGTTGACCTTTTCCCAATAATAATCGTTGCTGAGCCTTTCTGCCATCCGCGCGCGGGCGCGCGTGTCGAGCCTGCCCGGCTGGTGCGGCTCGATTGCTTCGAGCCAGTCGTAGAGATGCACGAAATCCGAATATCCGGCGCCGCGCAGGTAATCGCTCGTCGGAAGCAGCCCGCGTATGTCGCCGTCCTTTCCGACCGAGAAATCCTGCGTATCGGCGAGCTCCTTGCGTAGTACCGCCACGCGCGACGACATCTGGTCGCCATATTGCGAGGCAATGTAGGCGTATGTGACCAGCAGTCCGCGAAAATTGCGCTCGCGCGGGACGTGGCGGATGTTCGCATCGGCGACACGGAATGCCGTCGAGCGGAGCATGGTCGTAAGGCTTTCCATCGTGATGACGATCGCTTCATGACAGGCTGCAAAGGTGCCTGTGATCGCACGATCGGCGTCGAGCGCCCCTTTCGCGGCGCATCTCTTCTGAGCGGATTTCAAAGCGTCGAGAAGAGTTTGGTGTTCTTTAACATTTTCGTCGACTGAACTTGGTGGCGGGTATTTATCATGACTGTTTTGCCAGGCAGTCCACAGACTCCTGTAAGATGGATTATTGCAGGTATTTTTGGGAAGGAATACAATCGCAGCTATAGTGCTCTGGAATAATGGAGATTCCATTATATAACAGGCATTAGAAATTATTCGTACGCTATTGTCGAATGCGGTCAGCAGATCATTGCAATCTAGCCAGTCGTTATGCGTCAATCGCGGACCGCCGCTAGCCCTGGGATATGGAAAGCAACGTCTCTCGCCGGAAGGCAGGCCCGCCTTCAGTGCGCTCTGGAACCGCCTCTGATGCTCGCTCCATTGCGCATCATATACCGTCTTCGCTTGCGTGTAGGCCGCAACGCGCGCTTCATGGTCCGCCTTTTCCGCCCCCCATTGCAACTCCTGCTCGGGCGTCAGGCTTTCGCGGTTTTCCGAAGTGTCGAGCGCCGCCTCCTTTGTATTCTCGTTCTCATCCAGCGTCTGCGCAACCTCGTCGTGCCATTTGTCCATAGCGCGCACCAGATCGCTCATCACCGCCGCGGTCTGGGCGATTTGCGCGTCGGCGGAGAGCGTGACCGGGCCCTTATAGACTTCCACCTCGACCCGCATCGACCCCGCGCCGTGGAGCGAGATCGGCTCGTAATGCGTACAGGCGCCCAACAGCATGCTCAGCAGCGCGATTATCGCGGCGATGCGGGATCCCGTCACTGCGAGACCTCCTTCGGCTTGCCCGCGCCGTCCGGATCGAATGCCGCAATCAGGTCCTTGGCGATGTCCTTCACGCTCGGCTGCGTGGTCCCGCCGAGCGCGGCAGACATCTGCGCGAGCGAACGCTGCCCTTCGACCACCCGGAAGCTCTCGCGTACCAGCGGCAGCAATTGTTCGGCCTGGTTTGGCTTGTCCTTCAGCAATCGTCCGGCATACTCTTGGAGCGTGTCGATCAACGGGTCGGCGCTGGTATGCATCGCCATGATCAATCGCTTCGATTGGTCGTACGGGATCATCCCTTCCGGTCCCATCAGCTGGAAGCCGTGCCTGAGGATGCTGTCTGCAGGGCATAGCCCACTCGGCCCGGAAGGCTTGGTGCTGTCGTTCGCCTTGGCCTTGTCCACGATAGTCTCAAGTTTGGCGGCGACCGCATGCGCGGTCGCGGTCGCGATCGCCTGGGCCCGCGCCTGAGCCGCCGCATCGTCGACCGGCTTGATCAGGAGGGCCGCCGTTACCTTGTCCTTGATCGCAGTCAGGTCGTCCTGCAGCGGCTGCAGCGCCACTTTGAGGTCCGCGCCGGTCGAAAGCGTCCCGAGATATATGCCCAGCGCTTCGACCATCTTGCTCTGGACCGTCGCCCGCTGCGCGGTAATCGCGGCTTTCGCGGCGCCGGTGGCGGCGTCCTCACGTGCGGCCAGTCCCAGCTCCAGCTCGGCCAGTTCGTGATAGCGTCCCAGCGCCGCCACGGTCTGCCGGACGGCGGCGGCCGCCTGCTGCTTGGCGGCGAGTTCGGCCTTGGCGTCCTCCGCGCTGCGCACGACGTAACCGCCAATCTCTTCTCGATATACCGCGTCGCTGCCGAACGGATCGATTGCCGCGGCGTCGAGCATCCCCGATTCGAACTTGACCCTGCTGCCGAGCGCCGAGGCCTTGCCTGTCATCCGATAGCGATACATGACGTCCGTCGCCGGGACGATTTGGCGATAGGTCATTCGGTCTACCGGCTGGTCGATCCTCCAGCAGTAATCGAACACACGAAAGTAATATGTTGTTCGGAACCGGACGTTGGTGTCGATCAGCTTCGGGGATATACCCTCACTGACATGCATATGATTTGGAACGGAGCAAGAAGGCGAGATTAATGCAATGCTCGCAAAGACACATGCGCGCCAACGGGATCGATATACGCAGTCCCCCACTTTTCGTC
This sequence comes from Sphingomonas sp., assembly GCA_035554515.1. Taxonomy (GTDB): domain Bacteria; phylum Pseudomonadota; class Alphaproteobacteria; order Sphingomonadales; family Sphingomonadaceae; genus Sphingomonas_I. The sequence continues at coordinate 3,491 of DATMIP010000196.1, forward strand.
CCCCGACGAATCGCCACGCCCACTAACGATGATTATCAAGCTATCTCGCGTTAACCATATTTTCAAGGTCTATATTGACCGATTTGGTGCAAGTTGTTCAGGCTGACAGATTTTGCACAGAGCGGCGCGCGCCCCGCGATCCTCCTACTTTTTCCGGGCTGGCGAAGCGCCGCTGACAAGATTATTGCGCTGCCCTGCAATTTTCTTAGCGAGCTGATCTTATGCCTTCCCTGTGGGACCTGCCCGATTTCGATGCCCATGAAGGCGTCCACTTCTTTTCCGATCCCGCATCCGGGCTGCGCGCGATCATCGCGATCCATTCGACCCATCTCGGTCCGGCGGCGGGCGGCACGCGTTTCTGGCATTATGCCGACGCCAATGACGCGGTAACCGATGCGTTGCGCCTGTCGCGCGGCATGAGCTTCAAGAATGCGATGGCCGGGCTCCCGGTCGGTGGTGGCAAGGGGCTGATCCTTGCTGACGCGGACCGCACCAAGACGCCTGAAATGCTGGCGGCATTCGGCCGCGCGATCGAATCGCTCGGCGGGCGCTACGTCACCGCCGAAGATGTCGGGATGGGCGAGGCCGATCTGGTCGCGATCGGGCGCGAGACGCGTCACGTGTCCGGATTGCCGGTCGATGAGGGCCATGCCGGCGGCGATCCGGGGCCGTCGACCGCGATGGGCGTGTTCCTCGGCGTGAAGGCGGCGATCGGCCGCGCGCTCGGCAGGGACAGCGCGCGCGGCGTGCATGTCGCGATCCAGGGGGTCGGATCGGTCGGCGGTGGGCTCGCGCGGCTGTTGGCGGCCGAGGGCGCGAGGCTGACGCTGGCCGATGTCGATGCCAAACGGGCCGAACAGCTGGCGGAGGAATTGGGCGGTACAGTTGCGGATACCGCTTCGATTCTTGCGATCGAGGCCGATGTGGTCAGCCCCTGTGCGCTCGGCGCCGTCCTGACGGAAAGCACGATCGACATGCTCCGTGCGCCGATCGTGGCCGGCGGCGCGAACAACCAGCTGAGGACGCCCGAGGACGGCGACCGGCTGCATGCGCGCGACATTCTCTACGCACCCGATTATGTCATCAATGCCGGCGGCATCATCAATGTGACGCTCGAATATCTGGGCCATGGAGATCGCGCGGAGGTGGATGCGCGGTTGAAGCTCATCCCCGAACGGCTCGAAACCATCTGGACGGAAAGCGAAGCCCGGGGGGTAAGCGCGGCGCGCGTCGCCGATCGCATGGCGATGGCGCTCATCGGGCGCGGCTGAGCGCGGCTCAGCTACCTGCTATCGGTCGGAAATCTCCCCGCTAATCGCAAAAGAACGCCAAAAATTTCCCTGTTTCTGAAGAGAAGCCGCGGCTCAATTCGCCTCGGGCATCGAGAAGCCTTCGGGTGGCTCGCGCCCACGCACGCCCTCGCGATAGGCGGTATAGATGCCGCTGGCGGCGATCAGTGCCGCGCCGGCGAGCACCCACGAGGTTGGCGGTGTCGTGAAGATCAGCCACCCGATCGTGATGCTCCAGACGATCTGGAGATAATCGAACGGTACCACCACCGATACAGGCGCCAGGCGGAGCGAGGCGGTCATGCCGAGCTGCCCGATACCCCCCGCCAGCCCGGCCAAGGCGAGCAGGCCCAGCGTGGCGGGATCATGCCCGTGCCCGAAGAATGGCAGCGTCAACGCACCCGCCAGCGTCGAAATGACGGTGAACCAGAATACAATTGCGGCAACCGCCTCGGTGCGGCTGATCTGGCGGACGGTGATCATCACCGCCGACTGGCCGAAGGCGGCGGCGATGCCCGCGAGAATGCCGATCGGCGCCGCGCCGTTGCCCGGATGCGCGATCAGCAGGACGCCTGCGAATCCGGCCGCGACCGCTGCCCAGCGGCGCGGACCGATTCTCTCCCG
>DATMIP010000197.1:0-15772 GCA_035554515.1 Sphingomonas sp.
GCATCCGGACCTGTTCAACATCCTCCTCCAGGTGATGGACAACGGCAAGCTGACCGACCACCACGGCAAGACGGTCGATTTCAGGAACACCATCCTGATCATGACCACCAATGCCGGCGCGTCGGACATGGCGCGCGAATCGATCGGCTTCGGCGACAGCAGCCGCGAGGATGTGCAGGAGGAGGCGGTGAAGAAGCTCTTCACCCCCGAATTCCGCAACCGCCTCGATGCGATCGTGCCGTTCGGCTATCTGCCGACGCCGGTGATCGCACGCGTGGTCGAGAAGTTCATCCTCCAGCTTGAACTGCAGCTCGCCGATCGCGAGGTGCATATCAGCCTGGACGACGAGGCCAAGGCGTGGCTGACCGAGAAGGGCTATGACAAGCTCTATGGCGCACGCCCGATGGGCCGCCTGATCCAGGAAAAGATCAAGCAGCCGCTCGCCGAGGAATTGCTGTTCGGCAAACTGGTCCGTGGCGGCGAGGTCAAGGTCCGCATGAAGGACGGCGCGCTCGCCTTCGAAATCGTACCGGCCGCGCCCAAGCCGAAGCGCAAGGGCAAGCCCAAGGCCGAAGCCAAGGCGTAGGGACCAAGACCAGAGAAGAAAGGCCCCCAAACAGGGGGCCTTTCCTTTTCTGTGCCGCTGCGGGTTTAGGGTCCGCCATTTCAACCGTTCGTGTCGAGTAGGGATCGAGCTTGTCGAGATCCCGTATCGAGACGCCCCCGCCCCACGATACGCCGTCTCGACAAGCTCGACGGCTACTCGGGGCGAACGGACGCTATCCCACCGGGACGAACTTCCAGCGCACGTCGGAGCGGCTAAGCGCGCCCGGCATTCGGCCGGGCGCGCTTATTCGTCAGCGGCAGCGAACGTCGCTGTTCTGGTCGATCGATTTTCCGGCCAGCGCGCCCAGCGCGCCGCCGATCAGCGTCCCGGCGGCGCGATTATGCCCGCCGTCGATGATATTGCCGAGGATGCCCCCGCCGACCCCGCCGACGATCAGGCCGGTCGTGCCATCGTTGCGCTTGCAATAATAACGTCCGTCCGACCCCCGATAGACCTCGTCCTCGGCAGATAGGCGGCGCTCGGAATAATTGGGACCATCGCGATAATAGCGCGTGGCGTCGTAGTTGGTCGCAAAGCGGCGATCATCGCCGGGGCGGTCATAGCCGCCATTCGCGCCGTAACTGCCGTTGTGGCGCTGCCAGCGCAGACGCTGGCTGAGCGCGTCGAGGCGCTGTTGCACAACCGCGCCGCGATTGGCCGACCAGCTGCCACGCCGTGCATAACGTTGAATGTCGTTAAGCTCGTGCTGGGCATTGCGAGCTTCGCGCCGGCTAAGGCTGCCATCGGCCACACCACGGTCTATGCGCCGCTGAAGGAACCGGATGCGCTCGCGCGGGCTGGCCGGAGCGCCACGCCAGAATGCCTCGCGGTCCCAACCGGAGGATGCGCCATATCCGTCGCGGGGGGCCTGCGCGGCTACCGGGGCGGCGGCGATGATCGCCAGCGCCGCGGCGCCGCAAAACATGGTAAGCTTCATCATATCTCTCCTGGGCTCATGCTATCGTTAGAGCCCGTAGAACACGCCAACACCGAAACAGTGCCGTCAGGGGACCAGTTTCGACGGGAGACGGTGCAGGTGGAAGCGCCTCAGCCGCCGAACCTGATGCCGATCCACAATGTCCGCGGGGCCGCGCGCTCGATCGTGCCGTCCGCGGCGACGGTCGCCTCCACCAGCGTGTCCGTCACATTTTCAGCGCGCGCTTCGAGCGACAGATTGTGCCCGATCGGGATGCTTGTCGTCAGGTCGAGCGTCGTCGCCCGCTTGTTCGTCCGGCTATTCTGATCATCCTCATATTGGCCGGAAACGTAGCGCAGGGTTGCCGAGGCGGAAAGGCCCTGCAAATTTTCGTGGCCCAAAGTTGCCGAAAGCTGATGGCGCGGAGTCTGCGCCGGCCTCAGGCCGTCGAGCGCCGCCGCCGCATCCGACCCCTTCATCCTGGCATCAACATAGGCATAGGAGGCGGACAGGCGCCATTCACCGGTGGCGACATGTCCCTCCAGCTCAACCCCGTCCGATCGGACCTCGTCGATATTGCCGCGCTGCCGATAAACCCCGCCAGCGCCGACGAAGCCGACACCGGGAAATACCCCCGGACCAGCGCCCCGCGTGATATTGGCGATCGCGTGGCTGACGATATTGTGGAACGCCGTGCCGCTGACCTTGACGTTGGGATAGGGCGTCCAGTCGATCCCGGCATCCACGCCTTTCAAACGCTCGGGAGCGAGAGCGGCGTTGGCCGCAGTGGCGTCGGCGCCCGCGCGGAAAGGGCGATATAGTTCGTTGAGGGTCGGCAGCCGCCAGCCGAGATAGGCCGCTGCGCGTCCATGCCAATGGCGTGCCGGCCTCCACGATATACCCCCGCGCGCGGTTGTCTCGGTGCCCGTGCGGTCAGCGAAATCATTGTTCGTAAGCAGCGTACCCGTCGCGAGTGTGCGTTCATGCAGATGCCCGTCTTCGATCCACCAACGGTCGATCCGCCCGCCGCCGGTCAGGATCCAGCGATCGTCGAGCGGCAGGCTCAGGTCGGCAAAAGCGCCGATCGTGGTCGTGCGTCCGCCCGCCTCGCGCTGTCGGGTCGGCTGGCCGGCTACGTAGGTAAAATATTCATTGGTCTGGCCCTCGGTCCGGCGCGCATCGGCGCCGGTCCTGAGCTCGACATTGCCCCCGATCGGAGGGCGCAATTCGATGCGACCGCCAATACCAGTCGCCGGGACGCTGAACTGATCGAGGGTTTTGGTCACGGTGTTCCGCCCCGCGCCGGCGCTGGCAAAACCCGAACTGAACTTGCGGATCTGGAGGTAAGTCAGGGCCTCAAAACCCCAGCGACCACGACCTACCAGGCGCAGACTCGCATCGGCGCCGTTGGAGCGATTATCGGTCCCTACCAGCCCGCGCGTCCGCTCGTCGCTCAGCAGCCGCATATTCGCCTGCAACTCGGTCTCGACCCCGACCGGGAAGATTGCGCGCGCATCGACGCTGCCCTGGCGGTACGCGGCCGGTCTGTCGATCGGGCCGCGTTGGCGCGCGACGATCGGCGTAAAGCCGTCGCCGCGCTGGAAGCTTGCGGACAATGTCGCAAAGCCGGCGCCGGCTCTGCCGGCGAGCGATGCATCGGCATCGATCGAATTGCGACTGCCATAAGCGATCGATGCCGTAGCAGGCCGCAGCTGCTCCGAATCGGCGCTGTCAATCTCGATCGTTCCGGCAAGTGCGCCCGGTCCATAGATTCCGCTGCCGCCGCCGCGCGTCACGCGAATCTCGCCGAGCCGCGAGGGATCGAATGCGGTGAAGGTTACCCAGCCCCCGAACGGGTCGATCTGGGGTACGCCGTCCAGCACGATCAGCGCGCGCGACGACGCGTTACCGCCGAGGCCGCGTAATGTAGCGCCCTGGCTGGTCGGGTGCGCCGAGCGTGAGTCCGATCGGCGAAACTGCTGGAAGCCGGCGACATCGCGCAACACATCTTCGAGCCGCCCGCTTGCGGTCGCGGTCAGCCTAGCGCGATCGATCGTGACGACGTCATAGGCGGCATCACCCGCGACCTGGCCGAGACCCCTGCCCGTGACAATGATTTCGGCGGGAGCCTCGACAATTATTGCAGGCGGGGGCGTGATGGGCATCATCGCCCCTTAGCCGCCAGGCGCGCGATGGCAAACCGTCTCGCCAACCGCGCCGGAACAGGCGTGGCGGCGACGTAAGGCCCTCATTCGGGTCGGGACTTCGATCGTCATCTCGATGCGAGCGTGTCGACCGAGCAATGGATCGACCTGGATTGCGCTTTACCGGCGAACGTCCCGTCCGCCCCCGAGAAAAGCGGCCAGATCGCGACGAGTGAACAAGCTCGCGTCGCCTGGCAGGCTGTGCTTGAGCGCGGTCAGCGCCAGACCAGAACGGGCGGCATCCTCGAGCCCCATGCCCTCGAGCAAGCCATGAAGCACACCGGCGGCGAAAGCGTCGCCGCCGCCGATCCTGTCGACAATTCCGGCGACGGCCAGCTCGTCGGTCTGGAAGCCGCGGTCGGGCGTATCGATCCGCGCGGCGATACCGTGCGTGTCGCAATCGTGGACGTGGCGCGCGGTGGACGCGATCAGCTTGAGGTTGGGAAAGGCTTCTAACGCGGCATGCGCCGCCTCGCGCCGCCGGCACACGCCATTCCCGGAAAATTGCCGGCCGAGCAGAAGCGCTACATCCTGATGATTGCCGAACAGGATGTCCGCCTGCGCGACCAGCTTGCCCAAAGTCTCGCGCGGATTGCTATCCCACGCGGCCCATAATTTGCCGCGCCAATTGCCGTCGAACGAAATCGGCACGCCCAAACGGGTCGCGGCCTCGGCGGCGGCAAGGGCCGCGGCGGTGCCGTTCGGCCCGATTGCGGGGGTGATGCCCGACAGATGAAGGCGGCCGGCGTCGGACAGAATCGTGTCCCAATCCCAACTGTCCGCAGGCGCATCGGCAAAGGCCGAGTGAGCCCGATCGTAGATCACATCGGTCGCGCGCAGCCCGGCGCCGGGGGTCGCGAAATAAAGGCCCATCCGCCCCTCGCGCCGCTGGATCGTGGAGACATCGACGCCGTAGGCGCGCAGACCATTGACGGCTGCGTCACCCAGCGGCGAATCGGGCACCGCGCTCACCATCTTCGTACAGTGATCGAGGCGGGCGAGGGCGGTCGCGACATTCGCCTCGGCGCCCGCGATCCATATGTCGAGCCTGGCCGATTGCAGCAGCAATTCGCGATTCGGCGGCGACAATCGCAATATGATCTCACCGAAGCAGACGAGCGGCTTGGTGGATTGCATCGTGCGGGAGCCTTTCGATAGATTGCCACGTTCTTACGCCCGTCGCGGGCCGGACGGCAATCGATCCCGATACCGGGCCCGGCGGGGCGTTCCTGCCGGCGGCAGCGGTCGTCGTTCAGCTTACCCTGCCGATAGAAGAATTGGTCAAACGGGCGGCAGCTTATTAGGGTTAACTTCGTTCCGAGTCTCGTGGAGGCACCCCGTGAACGATCCCAATGAAGTGACGCGACGCACGATCCTTGCCGGCAGCGCGGCAGCGGCAGGAATGGCGGCCGCACCCGCAATCGCCAGGGAACCTCTCCCCGCCCGAAAGGCTTCCGCCCGCATGACTCCGAAAATGCAGGTCGCGCTGACCGTGAACGGCACGCGCCAGACCCTCGATCTCGATCCGCGCGTGACATTGCTCGACGCGTTGCGCGAGCATCTCTATCTCACCGGCAGCAAGAAGGGCTGCGATCATGGCCAGTGCGGCGCGTGCACGGTCATCGTCAACGGCCGGCGGATCAACAGCTGCCTGACGCTGGCGGTGATGCACGACGGCGATCAGGTCACCACGATCGAAGGGCTGGGATCGCCCGACAAGCTCCACCCGATGCAGGCCGCGTTCGTGAAGCATGACGGCTTCCAGTGCGGCTATTGCACACCGGGCCAGATCTGCTCGTCGGTGGCGATGCTGGGTGAGATCAAGGACGGCATCCCCAGCCACGTCACCGAGGACCTGATGCATGTCGACTATTCCGACACGGAAGTGCGCGAGCGGATGAGCGGCAATATCTGCCGCTGTGCCGCTTATCCCAATATCATCGCCGCGATCCGCGAGGTGCATGAGGCATGAGACCCTTCACGTATGAACGCGCGGCCAGCGCCCAGGCCGCCGCGCAGGCGGCCGCCGCGCATCCCGGCGCCAAGTTCATCGCGGGCGGGACCAACCTGCTCGACCTGATGAAATTGCAGATCGAGACGCCGACCCATCTGATCGACGTCAATCATCTTGGCCTCGATCGGATCGAGAAGCTCGACGGCGGCGGGTTGCGCATCGGCGCGCATGTCCGCAACACCGATCTCGCCGCCGACAAGGCCGTCCGCAAGGATTATGGGGTGCTGAGCCGGGCGCTTCTGGCGGGGGCGAGCGGGCAGCTGCGCAACAAGGCGACCACCGCCGGCAACCTGCTCCAGCGCACGCGCTGTCCCTATTTCTACGACACGTCCAAGCCGTGCAACAAGCGCAAGCCCGGGACCGGCTGCGCCGCGATCGGCGGGTTCAGCCGCAACCTTGCCATCTTGGGCGTGAGCGAGGCCTGCATCGCGACCCATCCGTCCGATATGGCGGTGGCGCTGCGCCTGCTCGACGCGACGGTGGAGACGATCAGCCCGCAGGGCGTGACGCGCGGCATCCCGATCGCGCAATTCCATCGCCTGCCGGGCGACACGCCACATATCGAGACCGTGCTGCAGCCGGGCGAGTTGATCACCGCGGTGACCTTGCCCAAGCCGCTCGGCGGGCGCCATGTCTATCGCAAGGTCCGCGACCGCGCCTCCTATGCCTTCGCCAATGTCTCGGTCGCGGCGGTGATCGGCGACGGCTTCCAGCATTTTGCGTTCGGCGGGCTCGCGCACAAGCCGTGGCGGGTCGAGGCCGCCGAAAGCCTGTCGGGCGCTCCTGCGATTGCGGAGGCGGTGTTGAGCGGGGCGAAGACGACGCCGCTCAATGTATTCAAGATCGCTCTGACGCGCCGTACCCTGGGCGCGGTGTTGCGGGAGGCGCGGGCATGAGCGAGCTGTTTTTCGACCAGCCGGCCGGCCCCAATCCGATCGATCATGGCAAAGTCGTCGGCGTCGCCCACGATCGCATCGATGGCCCGCGCAAGGTCTCGGGCCGCGCGACCTACGCTTACGAATATCATGCCGAAACGCCGAACGCGGCGTACGGCTATATCGTCACGTCGGGGATCGCGAAGGGTCGTGTCACCGCGATCGACACGAAGGATGCCGAGGCTGCGCCCGGCGTGCTGCTGGTGATGACGCACCTCAATGCGCCCAAGCAGGGGCCGCGCAAGGGCGATTTCGCGCCGCAGCTGACCGGGCCGGACATCGGGCATTATCATCAGGCGGTGGCGCTGGTCGTCGCCGAGACGTTCGAGCAGGCGCGCGACGCGGGCAATCTCATCCGCGTCAGCTATGCCGGCGAGAAGGGACGGTTCGATCTCGCCGAGCAAAAGCCGAAGGGCTATCCGCCCACCGCCGAGCAGGCCTTTGGGCCGCCCGACAGCAAGGCAGGCGATTTCGATGCGGGCTATGCCGCCGCGCCGGTCAAGCTCGACGTGACCTATACGACGCCCGACCAGAGCCACATGATGATGGAGCCGCACGCGACCAGCGCGCGCTGGGACGGCGACAAGTTGACGGTCTGGACCTCCAACCAGATGGTCGCCTGGGCGGTGCGGGACCTGGCGGGAACGCTGCAGATTCCCAAGGAGAAGATCAGGGTCGTCTCCGCCTTCGTCGGCGGCGGCTTTGGCGCGAAGCTGTGGATCCAGGCGGATTGCGTGCTGGCCGCGCTCGGCAGCCGCAAGCTGGGAGGGCGGCCGGTCAAGGTCGCGCTCGCGCGGCCGCAGGTGATGAATAACACGACCCATCGACCGGCGACGATCCAGCGATTGCGCTTCGGGACGAATGAAAAGGGCCGCATCCTCGCGATCGCCCATGAAAGCTGGAATGGTGGCATTCATGGCGGCGGTGTTGAAACCGCGACGGGCCAGACCAGGCTGCTTTATGCCGGCAAGGACCGGATGACCGCGCTGCGCTTCGTCGACATGGACCTGCCGGTCGGCAATGCGATGCGCGCGCCAGGCGAGGCGGTCGGGCTGCTGGCGCTCGAATGCGCGATCGATGAATTGGCCGAAAAGGTCGGCGTCGATCCGGTTGAGCTCCGCATCCTCAACGACACGCAATATGATCCCGAGAAGGGGCCGGGCACGCCTTTCTCCAGCCGCAAGCTGGTCGAATGCCTGCGCACCGGCGCCGACAAGTTCGGCTGGGCCAAGCGCAATCCGAAGCCGGGCCAGACGCGCGACGGCAAATGGCTGATCGGCCATGGCGTCGCCGCTGCCTTTCGCGGCAATCTCACCGGGGATTCACGCGCGCGAGTCACGGTGCGATCCGACGGCACCGTGCTGGTCGAAACCGACATGACCGACATCGGCACGGGGAGCTACACGATCATCGCCCAGACCGCGGCCGAGATGATGGGGGTCCAGCTCGGGCAGGTCGAGGTGCGGCTCGCCGACAGCGACTTCCCGGTCTCGTCCGGTTCGGGCGGGTCGTGGGGCGGCAACAGCTCGACCGCGGGCGTCTATGCGGCGTGCGAGACGCTGCGCGGGCAGATCGCGCAGAAAGCGGGCTTCAACGTGTCGGAGGTGACCTTCGCCGACGGCAATGTCCGCTCGGGCGCGCGATCGGTCCCGCTCGCCGAGGTCGCGGGTCCGCAGGGGATGACCGTCGAAGGCGGGATCAAGTTCGGCAAGCTGACCGAGAAATATGCGCAGGCGAGCTTCGGCGCGCATTATTGCGAGGTCGCGGTCGATAGCGATACGTGCGAGGTGCGCGTGCGCCGCATGCTCACCGTCGCGGCGGCGGGGCGCATCCTCAATCCCAAGACCGCGCGCAACCAATGCCTCGGCGGGATGACGATGGGGATCGGCGCGGCGTTGATGGAAGAATGCGTGGTCGATACGCGCTTCGGCTATTTCGTGAACCACGACCTCGCCGAATATCATGTGCCGGTCCATGCCGACATTCCCGATCTCGAGGTGATCTTCATCGAAGAACTGGACGACAAGAGCTCGCCGATGAAGGCGAAGGGCGTCGGCGAACTCGGGATTTGCGGGGTCGGCGCGTCGGTCGCCAACGCGGTTTATAATGCCACGGGCGTGCGTATCCGTGATTATCCGTTGAGGATGGAGAAAGTATTGCCGCATCTGGCCTGAGCGGGCCACGGCGCGGTGGGTGCGAGTTTCGGGTAAGTGTCTGATCATAGTGCAGGGATATTGTTGTATCGGCAGCGAGAGCGGGGGCTGGAGGTCCTGCTTGTCCATCCCGGGGGCCCGTTTTGGCGGCGGCGAGATGTGGGGGCCTGGCAAATCCCGAAAGGCGGGATCGACAAAGGCGAAACTCTTCTGGCCGCCGCCCTGCGTGAATTTGAGGAAGAATTGGGCGTGCCGGCGATTGGCGAACCGCGGCCTCTGGGACGTATCCGCCAGGCTGCGGGCAAATGGGTCGATGCCTTCGCACTACAGGGCGATCTCGATCCGGACGGCATCGTCAGCATGACCTTCGAGATGGAATGGCCTCCGCGTTCAGGCGGGCTGCAACGTTTCCCCGAGGTCGATCGTGCCGCCTGGTTCACCCTTGCCGAGGCGCGCCGCATGATGCTCAGGAGCCAACGGCCGTTGCTCGACGAGCTGGAACGATTTGTGTCTGACGGAGCCTGACGGCCTGGGCGAAATATTGCGACCGCCCCGGCCGGCCGAAAGGATGGCCACTCCCGGATCGACGAAGACCCGCCGCCTGTCGCTCGCGACCAGTTGATATTTATCTGATAAATAGAAACGGCCGCCAAAGCGGCAGGCCACGAATTTGCTGCGCCAAGGGAGAATGGGATGTCGGGCTCGATCGGCCGCATGGTCTGCGCACGAATATTGGCGTCGCTAGCCATTGCTTTCCCGATGGCTTGCTCGGCGGCGGACGTCGCCCGGCCATATCGATGGGAAAGCGCACCCTTTGGCGGCGGCGGCTTCGTCGACGGCTTCCTCTATCATCCGAAGGTGCCGGGCCTGCTTTATGCACGCACCGATATCGGCGGCATGTATCGCTATGATCGCGATGGCCGGCACTGGATACCGTTGCTGGACCATCTCGGCAAAGCCGATGCGGAGCTGGGGGGCGTGCTCAGCATGGCGGTCGATCCCAATGATCCCGACAAATTATATGCGGCATGCGGGGAATATCTTGGCGAGTGGGCGCATCCTGGAGCGGTGCTGCGCTCGCGCGATCGCGGCGCTAGCTGGCAGAAAACCGATCTCCCCTTCCGCCTCGGCGCCAATGCCGATGGCCGTGGTGCCGGCGATCGGCTTCAGGTCGATCCAAACCTCGGCAGGCTCCTGTTTCTGGGATCGAACAAGGACGGCCTGTGGAAAAGCGCCAATGGCGGCCAAACCTTCGCAAAGGTCGGCGGCGCGCCTGCCAGCGTGACGTTCGTCCTGTTCGATCCGCGTTCTGGATCGCGAGGCTCGCCAAGCCGGACCCTCTGGGTTGGCTCCGCCGATCGGCAGGGTGGCCTGTTCGTAAGCCATGACGGCGGGGCGAGCTTCGCGGCCGCGCCGGGCGCGCCACGGCAGACACCACAGCATGCCGCGTTCGCGCCCGACGGAACGCTGTATGTGGCTTTCGCCGAGGGCGATGGGGAAGCGCCGGTCAACCCCAGCCATGCGGTCGGCGGAAGCGTCTGGACGCTCGATCCTTCCTCATCGCGCTGGACCGAGATCACGCCGGAAAAGCCCGGTGGTTCAAATGACGCCTTCGGTTATTCGGGGATCGACATCGATCCCGCCCATCCGGGGACCATATTGGTCTCGACGCTCGATCGTTGGCACGAGGGTGACGACATCTTTCTCACCCGCGACGGCGGTGCGCACTGGATGCGGCTTGGGCATCAATCCCGACATGATGCCTCCGCCCATCCTTGGCTCGTCAATTATTTGGGCGGCCAGGACAGGATGGGCCATTGGATTTCGGACCTCCGCATCAATCCGTTCGATCCGGAAGAGATGGTCTACGGCACAGGCTATGGCCTGTGGATGACACATAATTTGAGCGCTGCAGGGAGCGGGAAACCCGTAAACTTCGATTTCGCCGTCACCAATCTGGAGGAAACCGCCGTGATGCAGCTGGTGTCGCCGGTCGCGGGGGCGGCGATATTGGCGGCCATGGGCGATGTCGGCGGCGGCGGCTGGACAGATGTTCGCGAGGCGCCGCGCGACGCCTTGTTCGTTCCGATGCATGAAACCAACGTTTCGGTCGACTATGCCGGGCTGGCACCCGCCTTTATCGCCCGCGCGGCCAGCAGCGCACCGACCCACGCTTTCCTGTCGGGTGACGGCGGCCGAAGCTGGGCGCCGGTACGATCGACGCCCCACAAGCCGAAGGATGTTCAGGGCAATTGGCGCAGTCCGGGCGTAATCGCCGTTTCGGCAGGTGCAAGCTACATGGTGTGGGCGCCCGAGCGCGACGAGGCGTGGTGGTCGGGCGATAAGGGCAAAAGCTGGACGCGTTCGATTGGCTGGCCGGCGGTGCGCGACCGCAAGCTGGTGCCGGTGTCGGATAAGGCGGCCGAAGGCGTATTCTATGTCTACAGCCCCGGCGAGGGCCGGTTGCTGGCGAGCGTGGACGGGGGCAAAAGTTTCGGCGTCATCACGAGCCAGCTTCCGCGCCTGGAAGGATGGCAGCAGGCTCGTCTGGCCGTGGTACCGGGCCGTTTCCGCGATCTCTGGCTCGCGGGCCCCTATGGCCTGTTGCACAGCGCGTCGGCCGATGCGCCGCTCGCCGGGGTGAAGGGCGTGCAGGAAGCCTGGTCGCTGGGCTTCGGCAAGGCCGCTCCGGGGCGAACCTATCCCGCAATCTACCTGTGGGGAAGGATCCGGAACCAGGAAGGCATCTGGCGCTCTGATGACGAAGGAAAGGCCTGGACCCGGATCAACGATGCCGCCCATCAGTTCGGCGGAATAGGTGATATCGCCGGCGATATGCGGGAATTCGGTATCGTCTATGTCGCGGGCGGGGGCCGCGGCGTTCTCGTCGGCAGGCCGGCGGGATAGAGTCGGCCGAGCAACTATCGCTCCAGGGCGAGCGCGTCCGGGGAAAGTTCCACAAACTCGATCAGATTTCCGGCGCAATCACGCACAAAACATCCCTGTCCGAACGCTTCTCGCACGACGAAGGCTATGTCAGCCCCTTTTTCGGTCATCTCCGTGAGAAACAATTCGAGATCGGGGATGCCGAACGCAACATGCTTGTTGCCATGCGTTTGCAAATCTCCGAGCGGCGTCCGCCGCTCGTCAGGAAGCGGCTTGGCGCCCTTCACCTCGAAGATCTCGAACCGGAGCGGTCCGTTGCGCAGCATCGCGGCGGTCGCGCGGGCGGCACCGATTTCAAACCGTCTTTCGACGTGGAAATCCAGGACCGAGCCGTACCAGGCAATCGCTTCGTCGAGATCCGGCACGTTCACACCGCCGTGGTGAAAAATGAGCATCGGCATTACGCGCCTTCCGCAAACGTCTCGGCGCACCAATCTGCGATATAGTCGCGCATCACCGTCCCGTTATCGGCGCCGCAATGTTCGATCTCCAGATCTTCCTGGGTGAAGATCCGCAAGTGGCGCTTTTGGGAATTCAGGGCCTGATCATAGCTTTGATGGGCATCGGTGACCGGAATCTGGCGATCTCCTGCGCCATGCGTCACCAGGAACGGCATATGAAGCTTCTCGATTTGCCCGTTCAATGTGATCCGGGCGGCATAGTCCATGAATGTCTCCAGGTCGGGCTGGCCCCAGACCCACATCACATGATCCCAATAATGCGGTACCGGGTTCTCGCCTTCGCGATTGAGGCGCCGTTTCTGCAGCGCGCCCCAATTGTGATTGGCGCCCATAACGGCGTATAACGCAAAGCGGGGTTCGTTGGCCGCCGCACGCGGCGCATAATAGCCGCCCAGCGACAGCCCGAACATGCCGATCTTGTTCGCGATCACATCCGGTCGGCCCTGGAGGTAATCAAGCGCTGCGCTTGCCCAGCGCTCGGCGTCATAGACGGCTGTCAGGCCGCGATTGCGCAAGGCTTCGCCCGTACCGGGCTGATCGACGAACAGCGTGTTCATTCCTCGTTCGAGGTTTGCCGTGCCGCTGCCATTCAGCTCGATCTGTTCCTTCATGGAATCGAGTCCATTGCACGACACCAGGGTCGGCTTTGGAATCCCTGTTCCATCGTGCATGAAAAGCGCGGGGAAGCTGCTGCCCTCATAAGGGCTGCCGGTCCCATAAACACATTATCTCGTCGACCGTGACGAACGCCATTCAGGCAGTGATTGACCGATAAGTTAGTGGACGAGGCGCGCAGAATGCGGCCAGGATATTGGCGCAAAGAAGGGTGAGCCAGCGGAGGAGCGGGCGGAAGTTGTAGCCGACGGCGGCGAGGAATGCCGCCGCATCCACCGTCAGCCCAAAGCGAGGTTGACAGCAATGGAGCGCCGAATCCCCTCGCTCTTGAACGGGTAGACGCAGTGTAACATCCAAGACGGCCAAAGATAGAAATCGCCGACGCCAGGCTTAACCGTGAACAGATTCTTCAGGCCAAGTGCGCTGCGGCTGTCGATAAACTGGAGGCAGCCCGCCGTATTTTGACGGTCCTTGCCAGCTGCGAATTCCGCATCGTAATCGCCGGGAAGCGCCAGGAAGCCGACGCTACTGAAATGGCAGCCCTGATGAAAGTGGACGGGGTTGTAGTCCCCGGCGCGCATATCATTGATCCACCCCTCTTTGATATCGATACGCAGCTTCGTGTCGCGTAATTCATCGGTGGATTCATAATCGGTGAAGTGCAGCAGCGCGTTTTCGCAGCGATAGGTGAACGTGCGCGCAAGGTCGAAGAGGAAATCGGAAAATACCGGCATCGTCTGGATCAGGTCCGTTACGCGGACCTCATGACTGACGACGCCTGCGAGATGGCGCGACCAGTCGCGCGCGCTCGCCTGGTCCGGCGACGCAAGGATTGCGTCCGCGTGCGCGTTGAGCGTCGCGACGGCTTCGGGCGGGATCGTCGCCTTCAGGATCGTCGGGCTGAACGGAGCGACGGTCTGCAGGTTGTAATCATTCGGCATCTGGGACTCATCGAGGCGTTCGTATCGCAATCACACAAAAGCGGGGGAGCGTCGACCGCTCCCCCGCATCTGTCAGAGTTGATCGGCCAGTGACATCAGAAATTGAACCGTGTCGTCAGCCACATCGACCGAGGTGCGTTGCGCCGGAGGAGGAATAATGAGTCCGTCAGCTGCTGGGCAACGTCATAGGCCTGGAGACCCGATGGCAGATTCGTGGCGAGCGCTGGATCATATTGCGAGATGTACTGTTTGTTGAACACGTTGCGAACATCGAAGACAATCTGCAGCCGTTTGCTCGGCTGGTACTGGATTGATGCATCCAGATTGTCCTGGGCGGGCAACGTTCGCAGATCGAGCGCATTGGTGCTCAACCGACGCTCTGACATCCAGCGATGCCGCAGGTTGAAGCGAACGTCGCCCAAGCGATATGACAAGACATTGCTGATCGTCCATCGCGGCGAACGCGCAAGTGTTCCGGAGTCAATACGCAGCACGTCGTCCGCGGCGCCGATACCGTTGGCGCCGGTGTTAAGCCAGTTGTACGCGGCCGTCGTCTTGCCATTCAGGAACGTGACCGCAGGGTTCCATTCCAGCCGGTTCGTCACACGCACGCGCGCCCAGGCTTCAACGCCGCGGCTGAAGTAGGTGTTGAAATTCTCCGGCAGGAGATAGGTCGTAACGTTATCGGCGCCGATCGCGGTGGGGTAATCGTTGACCGCGAAATTCTGTTTGAAATACGTGATCGCCCCATTCACGCGAGGCGTGTTGAACGTGTAGGAGATCTCGTATCCCTTCACATAAGCTGTCGGGCCGAGCGGCCTGACGAGCGTTGCCGTCGTGGTGTAGCGCTGCACGATTCCGTTCGCGGGCTGCTTCCCGTTGGTATACCGGAAATAGATCTTGTGATTGGGGTTGAAGTTGAAACCCGCCGCTGCGCTCCAGTTGAGGACGCCGAGGGTGCGCTTAGCCGAGATTAGCTTGCTTGGCGTGACAACCGAGTAGAGGTTGTCGTAGACCGTCAGCGGATTTCCATCGAGGCCTCCGTTGGTCAGTGACGCGGCGCCGGAATTGCGAGTGTCATAGGTCGCCGAGTAGGTCGTCGCCGCGAAATGATCGTATTTGATGCTGCCGTTGAAATCGAAATACCGATTGGGTGACCAGCGGAACTCGGCACGCGGTGCGACTTCGGTGATGCGAGCATTCTGGTTCACCGTCGGGAACAGCCCCGTACCATAATATCCCCAACCACCCTGATCGGTCAGCTGGTAGGTCGTGCCGGTCGAAGTGACATACGCGACGTTGAGGTTCTGAACTTGTCCGTCCGCCCATGCCGAGAGGCCTTGGCCATTCGCCCAGCTTTGGTTCAGTTGCTTCGAGCGAGCATAGTATAGACCCGCGTTGAAAGAGAATTTCTTCGAATCATGTCCGAACGAGAAGTTCGCCATGATGTCGTTCGACCTGCGCCAAGAATCCTCAATGCGCGTGCGCAGGACCAGGTCTTGGCCCGCCGTGCCAACCGGCAGCGTCGCCGTCGTGAACGTGCCGTTCGCATTGGCAGTCGTGCCGGTGACGGTGCCCCCGCGCAGATCGACGTCGCGGTTGGGCAGGGCGTTATAGGTGACGCACAAGCTGTTAGACTGGAAGGTCGTCGCGGTAACGCGCGGACAAACCGCGCCCGTGCGATAATTGGTGCCCAATTGCGAACCGTTGACGTTGTTCGCGACACGGGCGAGCAGCGTGCCGCTATTATCGCGGAACTCGTAATAGCCGGGTGTGCGATCGAGGTTGTCGATGTTCAGCCCGTAACGCTCACGCTCCGCATTCGACGCAGTCAGCGACACTGGTGTGTCGGTCTTGAACCCCTGGCCACGATAGGTCTCGCGTTGCGCGCGAAGCGCGGAGGAGAAGCTCCAGCCGCTGTCGGTCGTGTGCGACCAGTTGAACGAAAGCCCGTCCTGCTTGTAGCGAAAGCCCTTGCTG
>DATMIP010000198.1:0-7311 GCA_035554515.1 Sphingomonas sp.
AAGAAGGGGTAGGAGCCGATCCGGCAGCCTTCATGCCGATGCTCCGTATCGGCGAGCAGATCAGCGATCTCGCTTTCCTGCACCCAACAGCCGACCGTCGCGGACAGTAGCGGCTGTCCGCCTTCCAGCGTCCCGACGAGGCTATCGAGCATCGCCGCGGCAATGTGCGGCACACCCGCGAGGATGAAGATGTTGCCGATCCGGATACCCGGCGCGCCCGAATATTGGTTGACGACTAGCGATGCGCCAGCCGGGGTGCGCGCCATCCGCAACCGCGCTTCCGTCACACCGCCTCTGCTTGCGTAATAATCTTCGAGGATCGCGCGCGCCTCCGGGTGGACGATCACCGGAAGACCTAGCGCCGCGGCGATGGCATCGACCGTGATATCGTCATGCGTCGGCCCAATGCCCCCGGTGGTGAAAAGATAGTCATGCGTCTCGCTCAATGCCGTTACCGCGGCACCGATCGGGCGCTTGCTGTCGGGAACGATACGTACCTCTGCAAGACGAATGCCCTGCAGGTTGAGCCAGGCGCCGATCTGGGCAATATTCTTGTCCTGCGTGCGCCCCGACAGAATCTCGTCGCCGATGATGACGAGTGCGGCGGTCCAGATGCGCTCGGCCATAGGCGCCACTTAGCCGGTGCGCCGGGCCTCGCAAAGCCTCGACCGTGCGGCTATATTGCGGGGATGACCCAATATCAGACGATTGCTACCGGGGAGACCGTCACGCGCACCGGCGCGATCAAGCTTTACGGCCCGGACGGATTCGAGGGCATGCGTCGCGCGGGCAGGCTCGCCGCGCAAATCCTCGACGAACTCGCCGCTCATATCCGCCCTGGCGTGACGACCGAAGAGATCGACCGCATGGTCTATGACATGACGCTTGCGGGCGGAGCGGTGCCGGCCACGCTCAATTATCGCGGCTATACGCATAGCTGCTGCATCAGCCTCAATCATGTCGTGTGCCATGGCGTTCCGGGTGCGAAGACGATCCGCGAGGGCGATATTGTCAATGTCGATGTAACGCCCCTGCTCGACGGCTGGCATGGCGACAGCAACCGGACCTACCTCGCCGGCGACGTGCCGCTGAAGGCACGCAAGCTGGTAGAGGTCACCTATGAATGCATGATGCTCGGCATCGCCGCCGCCGGGCCCGGCGCGCGGCTGGGTGACGTCGGTCACGCGATCCAGACGCACGCCGAAAAGCATCGCTACGGTGTCGTGCGCGATTTCTGCGGCCATGGCGTCGGCAGGCTGTTCCACGACGCGCCCGAAGTGGTCCATCTCGGCCGTCCCGGTACTGGCCCTGAGCTCAAGCCCGGCATGTTCTTCACGATCGAGCCGATGATCAATATCGGCCGTGCGGACGTGAAGGTGCTCGAGGACGGCTGGACAGCGGTGACGCGCGACCGATCGCTGTCGGCGCAATTCGAACATTCGATCGGCATCACCGAGACCGGCGCGGAAATCTTCACCAAGAGCCTCAAGGGCCTCGATCTTCCGCACCGCCCGGCCTGATCAACGCGCCATCCGGTTCCGGGCGTGCAGCTCCGCGCGCGCGAGCAGCAGATCGAGATCGTCCCGGCTTATGTCGAAGGTCTCGCCCATCTCGGCGAGCGCCTGATCGATATCGTCGCGATGGAAGCTTTCGGGCGTCGCGAGCGCCGAGCGCAGCGCGGGGCGATGCGGGTAGGAATGGCCCGAGACGAGGTGGAACAAGAACGCCACGGCCACCAGCGCCACCGCATTGGCCGCCACCGGCAGGATCGCGAAGCCCAGACCCGACGCCGCAACCGCTGGACTCGCCAGCGCAGTGACCAACGCCGTCCCCCCGCCGGGAGCATGAAGGCAACGTAACAGAGACATTGCCAGGATTGCGCCGCTCACCGCCACGCCGGCGGCAATTTCCGGCCGCGAGAACAGGGCCGCGGCGACCGTCCCGACGGCTGCCGAAACGATATTGCCGCCAATGACCGGCCAGGGCTGCGACAATGGGCTCGCGGGCAAAGCGAATACGAGCACGGCGGAGGCGCCGATCGGGGCGGCCAGGAAGGGCAGGCCGGGCGAAAGCGGCAGGAGCCGGTGGCACAAGGATGCGGCGACGGTGATCGCCAACAATGCGCCGAGGCAGGCGATTATCCGGTCACGCGAGGAGGCGCCGGCGAGCAAGGGGGCCAGCAGGGGAAGGTGCGTCCGCACCGATTTCCGTATCATCGCCGCGCAATAGCGCCCCCTATCGCACGGGCAACACCGCGCATTTCTTGCGGTCTCGAAAGGCCGGCTGAACCGGTGCCCGGTTCGGCGGTTGCGCGAACCGCGACAAGCCGGATAGGCTTCGCCATATTTTACCGGAGAAGCAGCATGCAGACGCTAACCCGCCCCGACGGAACCCGGCCCGACGATCTGCATGTCGGTCGCCGTGCCGCCGTGACGATGTTCTTCGCCGGCTATGCAGTGGCGGCGCTCGCCGCCGACGCGAGCCCGATCCATACGCCCGGCGAGGGCCTGATCATCGACGAGGCGTTGATTCCCAACGGAGCGCCCAAGCCGCTGCCGGCTTATGTGGCGCGGCCGAAAGGGCCGGGTCGCCATGCCGCGATCATCGTCGTCAATGAGATTTTCGGCATCCATGATTATATCAAGGACGTCTGCCGGCGGCTCGCCAAGCTCGGCTATGTCGCGGTCGCGCCCGATTTCTTCTATCGGTCGGGCGTCAACCTGCCCGCGATGAGCGATTTCAAGCAGATCATGCCGATCGTGCAGCAGGCAAGCGACGCGCAGGTCGACGGCGATGTCCGCGCCACCTCAGCCTGGATCAGGAAGCAGGGCTTCGCGCACGCCGATCGGATCGGCATCACAGGCTTCTGCTGGGGTGGCGCGGTCGTGTGGCGATCGGCAATGGTCGATCCCGACATCCGTGCGGGCGTCGCCTGGTACGGTCATGTCGAGAAACTGATCGCACGGGCGGGCGAGCTGCGTGCGCCCGTGCTCGGCCTCTACGGTGCGCAGGATCAGGGCATCGGCGCGGACCAGACCGCGGGCATGGCGGCCGCGCTCGACAAGGCGGGCAAGAAGGGGTCGTCAATCCACATCTACCCTGACGCGGGCCACGGCTTCCACGCCGATTTTCGCGCTTCCTACAATGAAGCCGACGCCAAGGACGGGTGGGCGCGGATGCTGGCGCACTTCAAGGCGAACGGGGTAATATAGCGGCGCGCTCCCCGAGAACGGGGAGACAGCCGCGCGCTCCCGTTCCAACCCAAAAATCGTGGCTGTTGAATCAGCCTGGGACGAACGGGACCATTTTTCCCGTCACGTCCGATAACCGGTGAGTTGCCTACCGACGGAGAGTAGCTTTTCGCGCTACGCCAGCAATTTTTCCGCCTGATCGAGCACGTCGGAGAAGTTGCGGATGATCGTCCGGTACGGCGTCGCGGTCGCCATATCGAGCCCTGCCTTGCGCAGGATTTCGTAGCCATAGTCCGAGCCGCCGGCGCGCAGCACCGACAGGTAATTTTCGCGATCCTTTGCCGTCCCGTGCGTGACCTTGTCGGCGAAGAAGTTCGCAGCCGTGATCGAGGTTGCATATTGGAACACGTAGAAGCCGTAGAAGAAGTGCTGGATATAGGCCCATTCGATCCCATAAGCGGGGTCCATGACGAGCTTCGGCCCGTGATATTTCCTGAGCAGGCCAAGGTTGATCGCGGTCATCTTCTCGCCTGACAGCCCGTCGCCCTTCTCGGCCAGATCGTGGACCGCGAGCTGGAATTCGGCGAACATCGCCTGGCGGTAGAAAGTACCGCGATAATTTTCCATCAGCTGGCCGAGATAGAAGAGCTTCTCCTGCTTGGTCTTCGCCTGCCCCAGCATGTAATTGGCGAGCAGCAGTTCGTGGCAGGTCGAGGCGATCTCGGCGGTGAAGGTCGGATAGCTCGCGGTCTCGAACGGCTGCGCCTTGTTGGCGAGCAGGCTGTGCATGGCATGGCCCCATTCATGCGCATAGGTGCTGAGGCCATCATATTTGTCGCTCAGGTTGAGCAGCAGGTAGGGATGCACGTCATAGGCCGACCCCTGCATATAAGCGCCGGATTGCTTTCCCGGGCGCGGACGCGGGTCCATCCATTTGTTGGCTGTCGCCCTTGAAAATTGCGCGCCATAATCGGGGCCGAGCGGCTTGATCGCCGCCAGCGTCAGCGATCGCATCTCGTCCAGCGAAAAGGTGCGGTCGAGCGACACCAGCGGTGGATAGATATCGTAATAAGCGATTTCGGACAGGTTCAGCATGCGCCGCCGCAATTCGAAATAGCGGTGCAGGACGGGCAGGCCTTCATTGGCCTGAGCGATCAGCGACCGATACACGCCCTCGGGAATGTTCGGGCCCGACAGCGCCCAGGCGAGGGCGGTCGGATGCTTGCGCGCCTTGGCCTGGAACATCTCGCCCTTGGTCTGGCTGGCGAGCGCCGCACCGAGCGAGCTTTCAAAGCCCTTATAGCTTGCCCAGAATTGATCGAAGACGAGCTTGCGGTCGGCGCGATTGGGCGCGCCCCGGTGCAACGTATAGCCCTGATCGTCGAGCGTGGCCTTGGTGCCGTCCGAAAGCGTGACGGTCGGCCGGGGTATGTCGGAGGAAACCAGCTGGACGCGGATATCGCCCGGGCCATTGAGCGGGGCGGTAGCCGATGCGAGCAAGGCCTCGCCCTCGGGCGACAAGGTATGCGGCGCCTGGCGGACCACGTCCTCCAGCTGGAAGCGGAATTTGCCGAGGCCGGGATCGCTCGCAAGGTAGGAATCGACCCTGGCCTGGCCGAGCGCGAGCAGTTCCGGGTTCATCCATGAACCGGCTTCACCAAAGGCAGTGTAAAGGTCGATTGCCTGCTGGCGGCGCTCCTGGGCCGGTGCGACGCGCAGATCCTCGTCCCCCTTGAGCGAGGCATAGACGAAGACGCGATAGACTTTGAGCGCGAGATCGGACTGCAATTGCAGCACCGCCTTGAGCGTACCCGCCCCCTCGCCAAGCCGACCCTTATAGGTCGCAATCTCCGGCAAACGCGCGGCGACCGCGGTACGCGCCGCCTCCCACGCGGCGTCGTTGGGATAGAGATCGGTCAGGTCCCAGGCTGCGCCCGCCGGAACGGCATCGGCCGCGGCAGCGGCGCTTGCCAAAGCGAGGGTGCCGACGGCGGCGGCCGAGATCATGGCTTCGCGGCGGGAAAGTTCGGTCATGGTTGCCCCGTTTGAAAATGTCGCCCGCGACAATGCAGGCCTCTGACAGGGAGTAAAGCCTATTAGGGCGAGCCCCGCCAGAGGCGCGTGACCGTTCGTGCCTTCGGCATTGCCGCCCATTGCGCAGTCATGGCCGCCTGCCATAGTATAGCCGGGATAAGCGTTTGGCGGGGGGCGGACGTGCCGGTGGGATTTCGGACAGGATTACTCGCGGTCGCGACGCTCGGCCTGGTGATTGGCGCGTGCCATCGGCCTGTC
Source organism: Sphingomonas sp. (assembly GCA_035554515.1). GTDB lineage: Bacteria > Pseudomonadota > Alphaproteobacteria > Sphingomonadales > Sphingomonadaceae > Sphingomonas_I. Next base: position 5,484 of record DATMIP010000198.1, read on the forward strand.
GCAGCCGACGGCAAGGCGGCCACCGCCCGGCCGCGCAAGGTCAGGGCGGGCGCCCCTGCGCCGTCGCGGACAGCGCATCTGATCCTGCTGCCCGACAGTGCGATCTCGGTCGAGCCCGGCTCCACCGAAGAGAGGCTCGCAACCTATCTCGCGTCGGACCAGCCGGCGCCGCGGATGTTCCGCTTCGCCGGTACCGAGTTCGAGCCGTGGCATAGCAAGCCCACGCCTGCGACCTTGCGGACGATGTATGCCATCGCGCAGATCCTGCGCGCCTATCCCAAGACAAGAGTGACGCTCGTCGGCCATACCGACAATGATGGGACGCCCGAACAGAATCTGGCGCTGTCGCAGGCGCGTGTCGATCACATGGCGGGACTGCTGGTCCATAGCGGCGTCCAGGCGCGACGGATCACCACGATCGGCCGCGGGCTTTCAAGCCCGATCGCGGACAATGCAACGATCGAAGGCCGCGCGCGTAACCGCAGGATCGAATTGATCGTCACCGCCAAATAGACGCCGAGTCGCGCGCCGGATCGATATCGGCCGCGCGGGCGCGCCCATGAATGCCGGAAAAAGCGGCATATCCCGAGGCGGCTGCCGCGTTAGCGGGCAAAGATTTGCACCTGCGGCAAAGGAATCGCGGCACGCCTTGCGTGCACTCGGCTGGCACGCTTATTGAAAGCGACAGGCACCGAGCGGGGAGTCGATTGCGTGAAGAAAATCGAAGCGATCATCAAGCCGTTCAAGCTCGATGAGGTGAAGGAAGCGCTGCACGAAGTTGGCGTGTCCGGCATCACCGTGACCGAGGCGCGCGGCTTCGGCCGGCAGAAGGGACATACCGAGCTGTATCGAGGCGCCGAATATGTCGTCGATTTCCTGCCCAAGGTGAAGCTCGAGGTCGTCGTCGACGATGCGCTTTCCGAACGCGTGGTCGAGGCTATCCAGAATGCGGCGCAGACCGGCCGCATCGGCGACGGCAAGATCTTCGTGACGACGATCGATACGGCGGTCCGCATCCGGACCGGGGAGAGAGACGCCGACGCGGTCTGAGTGGCAACGCCCCGTCATTCTGACGAAGGGCAGGATCCCAGGAGACCCAGAATCCCAGGAGACAGGGAGCAGATCAACCGAAGAGGCAATTCAGCTGAGACCCCAGCTTTCGCTGGGGTGACGACTTAAGGGGAAGGCAGACTCATGGCGAATAAAGCGTCCGACGTTCTCAAGATGATCAAGGACAAGGAGGTCGAGTGGGTCGATCTTCGATTCACCGATCCGAAGGGCAAATGGCAGCACCTGACGATGGTCTCGGGCGTCGTCGGCGAGGACGAGTTGAACGACGGCTTCATGTTCGACGGTTCGTCGATCGAGGGCTGGAAGGCGATCAACGAATCCGACATGATCCTGAAGCCCGATCTGGACGCGGTGTGGATCGATCCCTTCTCGGCGACGCCGATGCTGATCCTAGTGTGCGATATCGTCGAGCCTTCGACCGGCGATCTCTACAGCCGCGATCCGCGCTCGACCGCCAAGCGCGCCGAGGCCTTCCTCAAGGCGACCGGCGTGGGCGACACAGTCTATGTCGGCCCCGAGGCCGAATTCTTCATGTTCGACAACGTCCAGTTCGATACGACCTACAACGAATCCTATTACAAGATCGACGATATCGAGCTGCCGACCAACACCGGCAAGGAATATGAGCAGGGCAACCTCGCGCATCGTCCGCGCGCCAAAGGGGGATATTTCCCGGTCGCGCCGGTCGACAGCGCGGTCGACATCCGTGGCGAGATGGTCTCGACCATGCTCGAAATGGGGCTGCCGTGCGACAAGC
>DATMIP010000199.1:0-2825 GCA_035554515.1 Sphingomonas sp.
GTGAGATTGTTCGCCATCGAATTCACATTGTCGGTGAGATCCTTCCACGTGCCGGCGACGCCGGGCACCACCGCCTGGCCGCCGAGCTTGCCTTCGGTACCGACCTCGCGCGCCACGCGCGTCACCTCGGCCGCGAAACCATTCAACTGGTCGACCATCGTGTTGATGGTCTCCTTCAGCTCCAGGATTTCGCCCTTCACGTCGACCGTGATCTTGCGCGACAAATCGCCGCGCGCCACGGCCGTCGTCACCTCGGCGATATTACGCACCTGCGCGGTGAGGTTGCCGGCCATCGAGTTGACGTTGTCGGTGAGGTCCTTCCACGTACCAGCGACGCCAGGCACCTGCGCCTGGCCGCCGAGCTTGCCTTCGGTACCGACTTCGCGCGCGACGCGCGTCACTTCGGATGCGAAGCCGTTGAGCTGGTCCACCATGACGTTGATGGTATCCTTGAGCTCGAGGATTTCACCCTTCACGTCGACGGTGATCTTCTTGGAAAGATCGCCGCGCGCGACGGCGGTGGTCACGTCGGCGATGTTGCGGACCTGGCCCGTCAGGTTCGCGGCCATCAGATTGACGTTGTCGGTCAAATCCTTCCACGTGCCGCCGACGCCCGGCACCTGCGCCTGGCCGCCGAGCTTGCCCTCGGTGCCGACTTCGCGCGCCACGCGCGTCACTTCGGAGGCGAAACCGTTGAGCTGATCGACCATCGTGTTGATCGTGTTCTTGAGCTCGAGGATCTCGCCCTTCACGTCGACGGTGATCTTCTTGGACAAGTCGCCCGATGCCACAGCAGTGGTCACCTCGGCGATGTTGCGCACCTGGCCGGTGAGGTTGTCGGCCATCAGGTTCACATTGTCGGTCAGATCCTTCCAGGTGCCAGCGACACCCTCCACGCGCGCCTGGCCGCCCAATTTGCCTTCGGTACCGACCTCGCGTGCCACGCGCGTCACTTCGGACGCGAACGAATTGAGCTGATCGACCATCGTGTTGATGGTGTTCTTGAGCTCGAGGATCTCGCCCTTCACGTCCACGGTGATCTTCTTCGAAAGATCGCCCGTCGCCACGGCGGTCGTCACCTCGGCGATGTTGCGCACCTGGCTGGTGAGATTGGTCGCCATCGCGTTGACGTTGTCGGTCAGATCCTTCCACGTGCCGGCCACGCCTTTCACGTTCGCCTGGCCGCCGAGTTTGCCCTCGGTGCCGACTTCGCGCGCGACGCGCGTCACCTCGCTGGCAAAGCCATTGAGCTGATCGACCATCGTGTTCACGACCTTGCCGATGCGCAGGAATTCGCCGCGTAGCGGACGTCCGTCGATCTCGACCGTCATGCTCTGCGACAGATCGCCCTTGGCAACCGCGCCGATCACGCGCGCGACCTCCGTGGTCGGCTGCACCATGTCCTCGATCAGTTCGTTGACCGATCGGATCGCGGTTTCCCAGCCGCCGGTCGCCGATTTGACGCGCCCGCGCTGGGTGATCTTGCCTTCCTTGCCGACCACCATCGACAGGCGCTCAAACTCCTGGGTCATTTCCTCGTTGAGGGCGACGACTTCGTTGAACAGGGTTGCGACCTCGGGATCCATGCCCGGCGCATCTTCCGGCAATCGGACGGTGAAATCGCCGCGGCGGAGCGCCCTGAGCGCTGCAACGAGCTGGCGGCGGTCGAACTGATCGACGGAGGCATGTATATTCACGCGCAGAAGCTCCCAAATCGCCGCCTCGCGCCCGTATTTATGCGGGCGGCCCCCCACCCACCACATAACCAAGCACAGGAAAGCGCATTCCTCAAGAGGTTGCGCGTGAGATTCAAGGTTAAGAGTTTGTGACGGCGGCTATGCCGAAGTAAAGGCGGATCGTCGCCGCCATCATGCTGGACGCGGAGGGACGGTCAGTCCACGCTGCACCGCGGGCCGCCCGAGGCCGCGTTCCAGCCATGCCGGTACCCAGCTGAGACGATCGAACTCGACCAGTTCGCGCGCGCCATAGAAACCGACGAGGTTGCGAACCCACCCCAAGAGCGCGATGTCGGCGATCGTATATCCGTCATCCATGATCCAGTCGCGCCCGTCGAGCCGGCGATCCATCACGCCGAGCAGCCGCTTCGATTCCTGCACGTAGCGCTGAAGCGGGCGCTTATCCTCGATCTCGCGTCCCGCAAATTTGAAGAAATAGCCAACCTGGCCGAAAATCGGACCGACGCCGCCCATCTGGAAATGCAGCCATTGCAACGTCTCGTAGCGTTTGGCGGGGTTGGCGGGGAGCAGCAGGCCACTCTTTTCAGCCAGATATTGCAGGATAGCGCCGGATTCGAACAGCCCGAGCGGTGTTCCATCGGGCCCGTTGGGATCGATGATAGCCGGGATCTTTCCGTTCGGATTGAGCGACAGAAATTCCGCCGTCCAGCTTTCATCCTTGCCGATATCGACCAGGTGCGCCTCGTACGGCAGCGCCATTTCCTCAAGCGCGATCGACACCTTCACGCCATTGGGTGTCGGCAACGAATAAAGCTGGATGCGATCCGGATGCCGCGCGGGCCAGCGCTTCGTGATCGGGAATGCCGACAGATCGTCGATGGGGACCGCCCCTCTTCCGGTTGACCGCATTACCGTCTCCAAATAGTCGGACAAAAATGGTGATATCGATGCGTCTCGTCGGCAGACTGAACGCCTGTATCGCGCTGCTCCTGTGTATCACGACGCTTCTCGCGACCGCGGACGTCCAGGCGGCGCGAGCACCGCTGGACGCGAACGCGATCCTGATCGGGCGTTATGGAAATGATGCGCCCTGGTATCGCGACAACATCCCCTTGTTCGAGGTGTCCG
>DATMIP010000200.1:0-11226 GCA_035554515.1 Sphingomonas sp.
GCGGACGGCAATCTCCCATCCTGGGCCCGCGGTGAATATGAGGTGCTGTCGGCTGCCGCATCATCCGACTACCCGTTTGAGGATTTCGACGAGAATGCCGTCGCCTCGACCCTCTATACCAGCGGGACGACCGGCAATCCCAAGGGCGTCTGCTTCACGCATCGCCAACTGGTTCTCCACGCGCTCGCCACCGCGGCACCGTTCGGCGCTTCGCTGGCCGCGCCGGGGCCGGGCGTCGGCGATGTCTACATGCCGCTCACGCCCATGTTCCATGTCCATGCCTGGGGGGCACCCTATATCGCGACGATGCTGGGCGTGAAGCAGGTCTATCCCGGTCGGTACGACCCGGCGCTGATCTGCCGACTGCGTACCGAGCACCGGGTTACCTATTCGCATTGCGTGCCGACCATTCTCGAAATGGTGATCTCGGCCGCAAAGCAGACAGGAGCCGATCTGACCGGCTGGAAGATGACCGTCGGCGGCAGCGCGCTGACCAAGGCGTTGTGTGCGGAGGGGCGCCGGCTCGGCATGGATGTCGCGGCCGGCTACGGCATGTCGGAAACGGGCCCGATCATATCGAAGGCCGCCCGGCGCTTCCCCGAACAGCTCGACGAGGAGGCGATCTTGTCCACCCTGACATCATCGGGCGTTTCGGGGCCTTTGGTCAGTGCGCGCATCGTCGATGAAGCGATGAACGACCTTCCCCATGACGGCGTCACGCGCGGCGAGCTCGTGTTGCGCGCGCCCTGGCTGACGGTCTGTTATACGGGCGATGCCAGCGCCTCCGATGCGCTGTGGCGCGGCGGCTGGCTGCATACGCAGGACATCGCGACGATCGATCCGCGCGGCGAGATCCAGATTCGTGATCGGCTGAAGGACGTGATCAAGACTGGCGGCGAATGGATCGATTCGATCCATCTCGAGGAACTTGTGGCAACCGCGGAGGGTATCGTGGAGGCCTCGGTGGTCGCCGTGCCCGATGCCAGATGGGGCGAGCGGCCGCTGGCGGTGGTGGTGGCGAGACCCGGCGTCGTCCCCACGCTCGATATGCTCAACGGGCCGGTCGAAAGCGCGATCGCGAGTGGCGCGATCACGCGGTATGCTAGGCTCGACCGATTCGAGGTCGTCGATCAGCTTCCCCGCACCAGCGTCGGCAAGATCGACAAGAAGCTGCTTCGTGCGCGCTTCGCCGAAGCGGAAGTGCAAGCATGACCGGCGCGCCAGCCGGGGCGGTGTAGTGAGCCGCTCTGACCTGCGGCCTCGTGACGCCTATCGGCTGTGGAATTCCATTCCGACGCGGTGGCACGACAACGACGCCTATGACCACGTCAATAACGTGACCTATTATGGGTGGTTCGACACGGCGGTGAATCTCTGCCTGATCGATGCGGGATTGCTCGATATCGAGCGCGGCGATCCGATCGGTCTCGTCGTGGAAAGCGGCTGTCGCTACGCCGCGCCACTGACTTTCCCGCAAACCGTCGAGATCGGGCTCGTTGTGGCGAAGCTCGGAACGTCGAGCGTAATCTATCATCTCGGCGCCTTCGCGGCCGGTGCGGAGAGCGGGGCGGCCGAGGGTCACCTCACCCATGTCTATGTGGGGCGCCACAGCCGCCGCCCCGTCCCGCTGCCGGCCGCATGGCGCCGCATTTTGGAAAGACTCGTCTGATGGATCTCGATTTCACGCCCGCAGAAGAGGCGTTCCGAAAGGACGTGCGCAGTTTCCTGCGTGATAAACTGCCCAATCGCATCTCGGAAAAAGTCCGTACCGGCAAGCGGCTGACCAAGCGCGACCAGGAAGAATGGCACGCCATCCTGAACGCGCGCGGCTGGCTCGCAGCGCATTGGCCGGTGCAATATGGCGGGCCGGGCTGGAGCGTCGCCCAGGCCTATATTTTCGATGTCGAGACCGCGCTGGCGCACGCGCCGCGGGTCATCGCGTTCGGCCTTTCGATGCTTGGCCCGGTGCTGATCAAATATGGCTCCGAGGCGCAGAAGTCGTACTGGCTGCCGCGCATCCTCGACGGCAGCGACTGGTGGTGCCAGGGCTATTCGGAGCCGGGTGCCGGTTCCGATCTCGCAAGCCTCAAGACGCGCGCGGTGCGCGCCACGGACATCGGGGGCGACCATTATGTCGTCAACGGCCAGAAAACCTGGACCACGCTCGGCCAGCATGCCGACATGATCTTCTGCCTGGTACGCACCGCGACCGAGGGCAAGAAGCAGGAAGGCATTTCCTTCCTGCTGATCGACATGAACACGCCAGGCGTCGAGGTGCGGCCGATCATGCTGCTCGACGGCGAGCACGAGGTGAACGAAGTCTTCTTCACCGATGTGCGCGTGCCGGTCGAGAATCTCGTCGGCGAGGAGAACAAAGGCTGGACCTACGCCAAATATCTGCTGACCTATGAGCGGACCAACATCGCCGGCGTCGGCGCCTCGATGGCGGCGTTCGATCATCTGCGCCACGTCGCGGAGATGCAACGCAAGGGCGGCCGGCCGCTGGCGGACGATCCGCTGTTCGCCGCGCGCCTGGCCCGACTCGAAATCGATCTCGAGAATATGAAGACCACCAATCTGCGCGTGCTGGCGGCGTCGGAAGGTGGCCCGCCCTCGCTGGAACTGGGCGCGATGCTCAAGATTCGCGGCACCGAAATCCGGCAGGAGATTACCAGCCTGACCCGCCGCGCGCTCGGCCCCTATGCGCAACCGTTCGTTTCCGAGGCGCTCGACGAAGGCTATAATGGTGAACCTGTCGGCCCCCGTTACGCCGCGCCGGTTGCGGCCGAGTATTTCAACTACCGCAAGCTCTCGATCTTCGGCGGCTCGAACGAGATCCAGCGCGAGATCATCACCAAAGCCATGCTGGAGCTCTGATCATGGATTTCAACCATAGCGAAGACCGGCAGATGCTCGCCGACACGCTCGGCCGCTATCTGCAGCAACGCTATCCGATCGAGACGCGCCACGCGATCAGCGGGTCGGACGCGGGTTGGTCCGCCGAACATTGGTCGGCGCTGGCCGAACTCGGTGTCGTCGGGGCGCTGTTCGGCGAGGATGCGGGTGGGTTCGGCGGCGCGGGCTTCGACATAGCGGCGGTGTTCGAACAGCTCGGCAAGGCGCTCGTCGTCGATCCCTTCCTCGGCACGCTAATGGCCGGCCGCGTGCTCGCCAGGGCACGCGGGCAGGATGCGTTGCTCGGCGCGGTGATCGCCGGCACCGTCGTGCTGGCCTTCGCGCACGAGGAGGCCCACGGCCATTACGACCTCGCCGAAATCGCCACACGCGTAGGCGACGGCTGGACCCTTACCGGCGCCAAGGCGGTGGTGCCGCAGATCGAGGCAGCGAGCCATATCCTCGTCTCGGCGCGCATCGCGGGATCGCCCGGCGAAGAGGGCGGCATCGGCCTGTTTCTGGTCGAGGCGGGCGCGCAGGGCGCGGTTATTCGCGGCTATCCAATGGTCGACGGCGGTCGGGGCGGCGAGCTGACGCTGACGGCGACGCCTGCGACCTTGGTGGCCGACGATGGCTTTGCGCTGATCGAGGACGCGGTTGCCGCGGGCATCGTCGCGCTGGGTTGGGAAGCCGTCGGCGTGATGGACGTGCTCAAGGCGGCCACGCTCGAGTATCTGCGCACACGCAAACAGTTCGGTGTGCCGATCGGCAAGTTCCAGGCGCTGCAACACCGCATGGTGACGGTCGCGATCGAGATCGAGCAGGCCCGCTCGGCGGCGATCAATGCCGCAGCGGCGCTGGGCGAACCCCGTATCCAGCGCGAGCGCGCGGTGTCGGCCGCCAAATACACGATCGGGCGCGTCGGCACGCTAGTCGCCGAGGAGGCGATCCAGCTTCACGGCGGGATCGGCATGACCTGGGAATTGCCGCTGTCGCATTATGCCAAGCGGCTGACCATGATCGGGCATCAGCTCGGCGACGAGGATCACCATCTCACGCGCTTCACGGCGCTCGGCCGGGCCGCATGACGGCTGGCGCTGAGGCGCTGCTGTCGCGCGACCTGATTGCCTCCAGCAATTCGGCTGGCTGGACGTCGGCGCGGTGGACGAACGCGAAACGCTGCTGGCCGTACGTATTGGATACGGCGCAGCGCCTCGCCGCGGACGGCGTTCATATCCTGCCGGCGGGTCGACCAACCCCGCGGCGAGGGTGACGGTAAATTTTGGCGTCGATCGCGTGCGCTTCGTCCACTCGGTACGATCCGGCGGCCGCATCCGTGCCGACTTCACCTTGATGAGATGGCGGAAAAGCGCCCCGGCCAAATCAAACAAAGCACCTGTCGTCGTCGAAATCCATGGTGTCGAGAAACCCGCGCTGACCACCAACTGGATCTGTCAGCTCGTCATCTCACCGTTCGCCCCTCCATAGGAGTTTATCATGCGTGATGCCGTCATTGTCTCCACCGCCCGTACCCCGATCGGCCGCGCCTATCGCGGCGCGTTCAACGCGACCCTGCCGCCGACGCTTGCCGCGCACGCAATCAGGGCCGCGGTCGAGCGGGCCGGGATCGAGGGCGCCGAAGTCGACGATCTCGTGTTCGGTGCCGCGCTCCCGCAGGGCGGACAGCACACGATCGGTCGCACCGCCGCCTTGCGCGCCGGTCTGCCCGTCACCGTCGCCGGCATGACGATCGACCGGCAATGTTCATCGGGCCTCATGGCGATCGCCACCGCAGCGAAGCAGGTGATCGTGGACCGGATGGACGTGGTCGTCGCCGGCGGGATCGAGTCGATCTCGCTCGTTCAGACCAAGCAGATGCGCGCCGATCCCGACCCAGAACTGGTGGCGATGGTGCCCGACATCTACATGCCGATGCTGCAGACCGCCGAGATGGTGGCGAGCCGTTACGGCATCTCCCGCGATCGTCAGGACGTCTACAGCCTGCGCTCGCAACAGCGCACTGCCGCCGCGCAAGCGGCGGGCGCGTTCGACGCGGAGATCATCCCCGTCACTGCGACGATGGCCGTCACCGACAAGGCAACCGGGGAGGCCTCGCATAAAAGCGTCACGCTGACGAAGGACGAAGGCAACCGGCCCGAGACCACGATCGACGGGCTCGCGTCGCTCAAACCCGTGATTGAGGGTGGGGTGATTACCGCGGGCAATGCCTCGCAGCTTTCGGATGGCGCTTCGGCCTGCGTCATCATGGAGGCAGAACTGGCCGCGCGTCGGGGTCTTGCACCGCTCGGCCGCTATGTCGGCATGGCGATGGCCGGCACCGAACCCGACGAAATGGGCATCGGCCCGGTGTTCGCGATACCGAAGTTACTTAAGCGGTTCGGACTCGGCATCGGCGACATCGGGCTGTGGGAACTCAACGAAGCCTTCGCCGTCCAGGTGCTCTACTGTCAGGACCGGCTCGGCATCCCGGAAGACCTCCTCAACGTCGATGGCGGCGCGATCTCGGTCGGCCACCCCTACGGCATGTCGGGCGCGCGCATGGTCGGGCATGCGCTTATCGAGGGGAAGCGCCGCGGCGCCAAACATGTGGTCGTCACGATGTGCGTGGGCGGCGGCATGGGTGCGGCCAGCTTGTTCGAGGTGCTGTGATGAAGGCACTGCTCTCCGTACGGATCGGCGGAACCGAGGCGTTCGAGTTGAGCGAGATTCGCTCGCCAGAAGCCGGCCCTGGCGAATTGCTGGTGCGGATGCTTGCCCGCCATATCGCGCGCCTTGAGAACGCGGTCGGGCCAGATGGCGCGGATGTCATCTATGATGCCGTTGGCGGCGACTAGGATGAGCCGGCTTGTTCACGTCTGTTTCCGGGCATTCAGGGCCGGCATTCTCAAGAGGAATCGATCCGCCGCAAAAAAATGCTATCCGACTGGTTGTGAACGATCGATCGCCCGCCCATTCGACGCCGCCTTCGTCTCCGATGAACGTGAAGTTCGATCACGACATCAGCCCCCGCAAGCGGCAGATCCTCGAAATCGCGGCGCAACTCTTCGCCCGCAAGGGGTATCGCGGCACCTCCATTCGCGACATTGGCGATCAGTCCGGCGTGCTGGGAGGCTCGCTGTATCATCACATCAAATCCAAGGACGCACTGTTCGTCGAGCTGCACAACGCGGCGCTCGATATGGCGGCGGCGCGCATTGATGCGACCGTGGCGCGCGAAAGCGAGCCCTGGTCCCGGCTTGAGGCGGCCTGCATCGCCCTGATCGAGATCCAGGCGGACGCCGATTCGCTCACATTTCCGCTGATGAATGATTTCCGCGAGGTGCCGGAGGATGTGCGGCGACAACTCATTGCGCGGCGCGACGCGTTCGAAAAGTCGTTCCGCGACCTTGTCGACGCCCTGCCGCTGCCACCCGACATGGATCGTTCGATCTATCGCAATCTGCTGCTCTCTCAACTGAACAACGTCGCGCACTGGTATCGTCCGGGGCGCCTGTCCCCCGCGGACGTCGGCCGGGCAATCGTGCGCATTTTCCGGCACACCTGACAGTCCGTTTCTCGTCGAATCCTACGGCACGTTGACATTGTAACAGTCGTTTGGTACGTCCCTTCAAGCCGCTATTGGCTAATCACGGGAATCACATGCAGACCTACCCGCCGCCGACCGAGGACTATCGTTTCCTCCTGACCGATGTGCTTGATTTTGACGGTGCGATGGTGGAGCTCGGCAAAACCGATATCGACGCCGAACTGGCCGTGACTGTGTTGGAGGAAGGCGGCAGATTCTGCGCGGAGCGACTCCAGCCGCTCAATCGCATTGGCGACGAGGAAGGCAGTCGCCTCGAGGCGAGCGGCGTCCGGACGCCGACCGGTTTTGCGGATGCCTATCGGGAATTCGTCGCCGGCGGCTGGACGTCGCTCTCCGCCGACCCAACCTATGGCGGGCAGGGGTTGCCGTTCATCGCGCAGCTTTGGCTGGATGAAATGATCTCCGCCACAAACCTCTCGTTCGGGTTGTTTCCGGGCCTGACGCGCGGCGCCACCGAAGCCATCGCCGCGCACGCAAGCGATGCGCTCAGGGCGACATATCTTCCGCCGATGATCAGCGGCGCATGGTCAGGAGCGATGGCGCTCACCGAAAGCGGGGCCGGAACTGATCTGGCGCTGCTGAAGGCCAAGGCCGAGCCGAACGGTGACGGCAGCTACTCGGTCACCGGTACCAAGATCTTCATCTCCTCCGGCGACCATGATTTTGGCGGCAATATCGTCCATCTGGTGCTGGCTCGTCTGCCTGATGCGCCGCCCGGCGTGAAGGGCATCAGCCTGTTCATCGTTCCCAAATTCCGTTCGGACGCGGAGGGAAACTTTACCGAGCGCAACGCCATGTCGGTCGGCGCGCTGGAAAAGAAGATGGGCATCCACGCCCAGCCCACCTGCGTCATGAACTATGACGGTGCGACCGGCTGGCTGGTCGGCGAACCACATCGCGGCCTGGCCGCGATGTTCACGATGATGAACGCCGCACGGCTGATGGTCGGCATCCAGGGACTTGGGGTTGCTGGCGCCGCGTACCAGCAGGCCGCCGCCTATGCGCGCGATCGGTTGCAGGGGCGCGGTGCGGATGGTGCGGGCCCGGTGGCGATCATCGCGCATGCCGACGTGCGTCGGATGCTGCTCAACATCCGTGCCTTTGTAGAAGCTGGCCGGGCGCTGGCGGGTTGGACCGCGATCCAGCTCGATCGAGCCCATGCCCATCCCGACGCCGCGGAGCGGGCCAAATCCGATGCCGTCGTGGCGCTGCTGACGCCGGTGATCAAGGCAGCCTTCACAGATTTCGGGTTCGAAAGCGCGGTGCAGGCGCAACAGGTGTTCGGCGGTCACGGCTACATCCGCGAATGGGGAATGGAGCAATATGTCCGCGACGCCCGCATCGCCCAGATCTATGAGGGCACCAATGGCGTGCAGGCGATCGACTTGGTCGGCCGGAAGCTGGCGCTTGGTGGCGGTACGGTTGTCGAGGGCTTTTTTGACCTTGTCGCTGCCGAGCTCGACGAAGCCGCCGACATGGCGGGCGATCTTCCCGTCATTGCGCGAACGCGCGATGCATTGACCCTGCTTCGAGGCGTGACGGCTTCGTTACGTGGAGCATCCGTCGATGCTGCTGGCGCGGCCGCGGTCGATTACTTGCGCCTTTTTGCGCTCGTCGCGATGGGCTGGATGTGGTCGCGCATGGCGGCCGCTGCAACCAAGAGCGAGACTCCGTTTCACAAGGCCAAGCTTTCGGTCGCTGACTTCTTCGCGCTGCGCATGCTGCCGCAAGCGCAAGGTCTGGCGGCGAGCGTAGCGGCCGGTGAGGCGCCGGTCATGGCGCTTCAGGCCGAGGCTTTTTGAAGAAGTCGAGCGCATCGACGCCGACCTCGCCGCCACCGCCTGAGCAAGAAGCCCTGGGCTGGGCCTAAGTGTCGAATTGGCTTCAAAACGCAATCTGTCTCTGGGAGCACCCAATGAAGGTTCTGGTTTCGGTCAAGCGAGTGCTTGATTACAATGTGAAGCCCCGCGTGAAGGCGGACGGGACGGGCGTCGATCTGGCGAACGTGAAGATGAGCATGAACCCGTTCGACGAGATCGCGGTCGAGGAAGCGATCCGCCTGAAGGAGAAGGGTGTCGTCACCGAGATCGTGGTGGTGTCGATCGGCGAGGCGAAAGCGCAGGAGACGCTGCGCACAGCGCTGGCAATGGGCTCCGACCGCGCGATCCTCGTCACCACTGAAACCAAGGTCGAGCCGCTCGGCGTCGGCAAGCTGCTGAAGGCGATCGCGGATGAGGAACTGCCCGGGCTGGTCATCCTCGGCAAGCAGGCGATCGACGACGACAACAACCAGACCGGGCAGATGCTCGCTGCGCTGACCGGCTGGGGCCAGGGCACCTTTGCCAGCAAGGTCGAGGTCGAGGGCGATTTCGTCACCGTCACGCGCGAAGTCGATGGCGGGGCGGAGACCGAGAAGCTCAAGCTGCCCGCGATCGTGACTACCGACCTGCGCCTCAACGAGCCGCGTTATGCCTCGCTTCCCAACATCATTAAAGCGAAGTCGAAGCCACTCGCCAACAAGACGCCGGCCGATTACGGCGTCGATATCACCCCCCGCCTAACCACGCTGAAGGTGGTCGAGCCTCCGAAGCGCGCGGCCGGCATCAAGGTTGCCGACGTGGAGGAACTGGTTGGCAAGCTCAAGGCGATGGGAGTTGCGAAATGAAAGTATTGATCTGGGTCGAGCATGATTGTGCGACCGTCAAGGATGCCACGCTGTCGACGGTGACGGCTGGAACGCAACTCGGAGCCGTCGATCTGCTGGTCGCGGGGGCTGGCGTCGGCGGCGTGGCCGAGGCGGCCGCGAAGATCGCGGGCGTCGGCAAGGTGCTGGTCGCCGATGACGCCGCACTCGCGCATGCGCTGGCCGAGAATGTCGCCCCGCTCGTCGCCACGCTGATGGCGGGTTACGATGCGTTTCTGGTACCTGCCACCACCAACGGCAAGAATATCGCTCCGCGCGTGGCGGCGCTGCTCGACGTGATGCAGATTTCGGACATCCTGAGCGTCGAGAGTGCGGACACCTTCACGCGGCCGATCTATGCCGGCAACGCGATCGCGACGGTCCAGTCGTCGGATGAGAAGAAGGTGATCTCGGTGCGCGGGACCGCATTCGAGAAAGCAGCGGCAGAGGGTGGCTCGGCGGCGATCGAGCCGGTATCGGGCGCAAGCGACGCGGGCGTCTCCACCTATGTCGGCAGCGAGATCGCCAAATCGGAGCGGCCGGAACTCACTAGCGCGAAGATCATCGTATCGGGTGGCCGTGCCTTGCAGAATAGCGAGAATTTCCACGCGATCATCGAGCCGCTCGCCGACAAGCTCGGTGCAGGTGTCGGCGCGAGCCGGGCTGCGGTCGATGCGGGCTATGTCCCCAACGACTATCAGGTCGGCCAGACCGGCAAGATCGTCGCACCCGAAGTCTATATCGCGATCGGCATTTCCGGCGCGATCCAGCATCTTGCGGGTATGAAGGATTCGAAGATCATCATCGCCATCAACAAGGACGAGGACGCGCCGATCTTCCAGGTCGCTGACATCGGTCTCGTCGGCGATCTCTTCAAGATTGTGCCCGAACTGATCGAGAAGCTGTGACGGATGCTCATGGAGAGGATTGACCACATGCCAGAACGTGCGTCTGCACTCGATCTACCTAAAATATCCCGACCGCTTCGCGGCTTTTTCCGCGGTTGCGCTCCAGCATCCAGAGCTCGCTCCGGCGCAGCTGCGCAGCGCCATGTCCGCCGGCTTCAAGGGTGCCGAAATCTGGCACCGGCTGTTGGCGGGCTCATTTCGCACCCGCTAAGTAATTGAAAATGTGGTGGACGCACTTGGGCTCGAACCAAGGACCCGCTGATTAAGAGTCAGCTGCTCTACCAACTGAGCTATGCGTCCATGCCTGTCAGGCATAAGCGGGCGTGCCCGCTTGGAGGCGCGCCGTTAGCAAGGCGGCTCCGGCTTGTAAACAGCGAGCCCAATCCGTGCCTTCGGCTTCAGGCGTGCCGCGCGCGGCTGTGGCGGTCGATCGCCATCAGCAGCCCGAGACTGATCAGTACGGTCATCATCGCCGATCCGCCGAACGATACCAATGGCAGCGGAATGCCCACCACCGGTGCCAGCCCCATCACCATCAGCAGGTTGATCGCTACGTAGAAGAAGATGGTCGAGGCGAGCCCCGCAGCCGCGATCCGGGCGAAGCGCGTGCGCGCGTTGATCGCGATGCGCATGCCCCACCCGATGACGAAGCAATAACCGAGGATCACGCCAAACCCGCCGACGAGTCCCCATTCCTCCGCCATCGTGGCGAACACGAAATCGGTGTGACCTTCCGGCAGATAATCGAGGTGGCTCTGGGTACCCTGGAGGAAACCCTTGCCGGTAAGCCCACCCGATCCGATCGCTATCTTGGACTGGATGATGTGATAGCCGGCGCCGAGCCGGATCACGCGGTCCTCACCCCGGCGTTCGCCCCCGCGCCGTCCCGTTCCCACACGGCCCACGGGCGGTCGCCCCGGGCGTACGCGTCGTCGAGCGCGGCCCGCTCCTTCACGGTGTCGGTCGGCTTCCAGAAGCCGCGGTGCTGGTGCGCGACCAGCCGCCCGCGCTTGGCGAGTTGGCCGCATCCGTCGGCCACCAGGTCACCGTTCTCCGGTATGTGGTCGAAGATCTCCTGGCGGAGCACGAAGTAGCCGCCGTTCTCCCACAGCGGCAGATCGCTCACCGCGGTG
>DATMIP010000201.1:0-18482 GCA_035554515.1 Sphingomonas sp.
TCACTCCTCTCCGCCGCAATCCGTCGTTCCCATCAGAACTGCCGGATTGCCGCCGCCGCCGGGGAGTCGAAAACTTGTAACGGAACTGTCACGAGCCCCTCCTACGTCTCCCCGGGAAGGATTCGGCTCGCCACTATTAAGTGGCAATTAGGGGGATAAACGTGAAAGTCTATAAAAGCTGGGCTCTCGTCGGCTGCAGTGCGCTCGCCCTCGTCGGTTGCGGGCCCGACGATATCGCATCGTCCGGCGGTGGAAACATCACCATCAATAATCCGCCCGCGACTCCGACCACGCCGACCACGCCGACCACCGGCAATGTGACGCCGGCTTCGGGCTGCCCGACGGTCGCCGATCCGCAGGGCCTCAAGGACGAGGGCACCATTACCGGCCCGACCGGCACGTGGCGCGTCTGCAGCCTGCCCGCGCGCATCAACAAGTCGATCACGCTCGCGAAAATTTCGGGTCTTCTTTATCAGATCCCTGGCCGGGTTGATGTGGGCACCGACGGCGGCTTCACCAAGACCGCCGATTCCAACGTCACGCTCACGATCGAACCCGGTGTGATCATCTATGGCGGGACGGGCGTGTCCTGGCTCGCCGTAAACCGCGGAAACAAGATCAACGCGGTCGGCACGGCCACCGCGCCGATCATCTTCACCAGCCGCGACAATGTCCTCGGCCTGAATACCGAAACGTCGCAGGGGCAGTGGGGCGGCGTCGTCCTGCTCGGCCGCGCGAAGATCACCGATTGCACCACCGGTTCGGTCGCGGCGAATACGTGCGAGCGCCAGACCGAAGGGGCGGCCGATCCGGCACTGTTCGGCGGCGCGGACGATGCCGACAATAGCGGCAAGATGTCCTATGTTCAGATCCGCTATTCCGGTTACGTCCTGGGTGCCGATCGCGAGCTTCAGGCGCTGACGACCGAAGGTATCGGCAGCGGCACCACACTCGATCATATCATGAGCTATAACAGCTCGGACGACGGCGCCGAATTCTTCGGCGGTGTGGTCAACATGAAATATTATATCGCGGTCGGTGCCGACGATGACAGCCTCGATGTCGATACGGGCTCGCGCGCCAGCATCCAGTTCGCGCTGTTGATCCCACGCTCGGGTCGCGGCGATTCGCTGATGGAAATCGACAGCAACGGGTTCGAAACCGATACCCCGCGCACGAACCTGAAGCTCGCCAACTTCACCGCGCTTCAGCCGGCGACGAGCTCGGACAACGAAGCCGCCGATCAGGGTTCGATCCTGCTGCGCGGCAATTCGGATACGACGCTGGCCAACGGGATCGTGATCGCTCCGAACAACGAATGCCTGCGCATGAACGGCACCGGGGCAAGCCCCGCCACGCTCGTCGCGCAGTCGGTCGCGCTGTCGTGCAACGCCACCAAATATATCGGTACCGGCAGCTTCACGGCGGCCTTGGTTCAAACCGCGTTCGGACCGACGACGAACAACAACACCGATACGTTCACTTCGACGCTCGCAAGTCTGTTCGTCAATGGCGCCAACGAGACGGCGCGGACCGCGTTCAACGCGAGCACGCTTTCAGCCTTCTTCACGGCGACGACCTATATCGGCGCAGTCAAGGACAGCGCCGACACCTGGTATAGTGGCTGGACCTGCAACAGTTCGCTGGCGAACTTCGGCACGGGTAATTCCGGTTCGTGCACCTCGCTGCCCACGAGCTGATTGCCGGCTAGTCCTGAAGTTGAGGGGGCGGCTGGGAACGGCGGCCCCCTTTTTCCATATGATGATTGCCCAGGGGGAATAATGACCACGCCGCGGCTCGTTTCAATGCTGTTGCTTTCAACAGCGCTCGTAATCCCGGCACTGGCCCACGCCCAGAACGCGGGTGCCGGGGCCACAGCCGGAGCGGCAACACCGCCGGCCGCGGCCGAGGCCCCGCCGGAACGCCCACCCGAAGTCTCCATTCCGGGCGCAGAAGTCGTGGTGACGGGTCAGCGCGTTCGCAATATCGTGCAGGCCGCGCCGCAGGTCGTTTCGGTTCTGACGACGGCCGAAATCGCGCGCACGGGTGAGGGCAATATCGCCGGCGCGCTCGGGCGCGTCACCGGCCTGAGCGTGGTCGGTGCCGGTTTCGTCTACGTCCGCGGCCTTGGCGACCGCTACTCGCTCGCCTTGCTCAACGGCCTGCCATTGCCGAGCCCCGAGCCGCTTCGGCGCGTGGTCCCGCTCGATCTTTTCCCAAGCAGCATCATCGCTTCCTCGCTCGTGCAGAAAAGCTATTCGCCGAATTTCCCGGGCGAATTCGGCGGCGGCGTGATCAACCTGACGACCAAAGCCATTCCGCAGAAGCCCTTCCTGACGATCGGGGCTGGCATCTCGGCCGATACCGAAACCACCGGTCAGCTCGGCTATACTTATTATGGCAGCCGTTCGGACTGGACCGGCTTCGACAATGGCCAGCGCGATATTCCTCCCGCTTTGGCCGCCTTCTTCAAGAGCGGTGCCCGGATCAGCTCCGGTACGGTCGACACCATCCCTATCGCTTCGCAACTCGTCTATGGCCGCAATGCCGTGGTGCAGCGCTGGGGACATATGCCGCCAAACTTCTCGGGAAGTTTCTCGGCCGGCAGCTCGTTCCCGGTCGGTTCGGCCACGCTCGGCGTGATCGCCGCGGCGGGCTACAATAATCGCTGGTTATCGCGCGACGCGATCAACCAGACGTCGCTACAAGGCGATCTGTCCCAGATAGAATCCGATTTCCGCCGCGTGACGACCGACGACCGCATCGTCGTGAACGGCCTGCTGGGCATGGGCCTGGAACTCGATAATAATCGGCTGCGCTGGACCAATCTGTATATTCGCGATACGCTGAAGCACACGCGCCTGGGCCTGGGTAGGCGCGGCCAGACGAGCGTCGACTTCCGGCAGCAGGATACGGCCTGGTACGAACGCCAGCTCATCGACACGCAGCTTGTCGCCGAACTGAAGCCGCTGCCTAATCTCAGCGTCGATCTGCGCGGCAGTTACGCCAATTCGCAGCGTGAAGCGCCGTCCGAATTGTCGTTCGAATATGTCCGGACGAACGTCGAGTCGGACCCTTACGGCGCTTATTTCGTCAACCGCCTCAACAATGGCAACGGGGGCGACGCGACCATCAGCTTCTCGGATCTGAACGAGAATCTGTGGACCGGCGGCGCCGACGTTTCGTTCAAGCCCTCGCCCGCGCTGACGACGACTGTCGGCTACGCCTATACCGATACGCGCCGTACGAGTTCGCGCCGCGATTTCCAGTTCCAGGCGCCGAGCACGTTTCCGCGCGGGGTGGATATGCTCCGCCCCGATTATCTGCTCGAACCCGCCGTGATCAAGGCGTTTGGCGTGGACCTTATCGAAACCAATGAAGGCAATCCCGCTTTCCTGGCCTCGCTGCGCAACCATGCGGGATACGGCAAGATCGATCTCCACATCACCCGCCAGCTCCAGCTGGACGCGGGCGTGCGTTATGAGACCGCCAGGGAAACAGTATCGCCGATCGAGGTTTTCACGACCCCCGGTGCGTCGCTTGCCGCAACGCGGCTGAACAATCATTACTGGCTGCCGGCGGCGACGCTGACCTGGCAGTTCCGTCCTGATATGCAGCTGCGCGTAAATGCGTCCAAGACGATCGCGCGTCCGCAATTCCGCGAACTGATCTATCAATTCTACTTCGATCCCGACAGCAACCGCATGTATCGCGGCAACCCGTTGCTGATCGACAGTCGCCTGACCAACGCCGAAGCGCGTTACGAATGGTATCTGGCGCCCGAGCAACGCTTCTCGCTCGCGGGCTTCTACAAGCGCATCAAGAACCCGATCGAATCGTTCGTAGCGGGCGATGATTTCACCACCAGCTTCGCCAACGCGCCTTCGGCGGACCTTTATGGCGCCGAAATCGAAGTTCAGAAATATGTCGACCTGAACTTCTCCGGTGCATTCTGGGCGGATCGGCGTGTCGTGCTCGTCGGCAATTACACCTATACCAAGTCGAAGCTCAGCGTCGGCGCCGACGATCCCGTGGCGGTGTTCGCCGCCTCGTCCACCAAGGCGTCGGACTTTTTCCGCGATGGTGCCCAGCTGACGGGGCAGTCCCAGCATCTCGGGAACATCCAGATCGGGCTCGAAGACAGGACCCACCTGTCGCAGCAAACGGTGCTGCTCACTTATGCCAGCAAGCGCGTGACGAGCCGCGGTCTGGCCAATACCGGCCAGCCCGACATTTACGAAAAGCCGGGCCTGCGCGTGGATCTGGTTCTTCGCGAGGGCGTGAAGCTCGCCGGCCGCGACATTGAATTCAAGCTGGAGGGCCGCAACCTGACCGGAACCGCGCACAAGGAATATCAGAAATCGGGCGACAACATCGTCGCGATCAACAATTACGACGTGGGCCGCGTCTTCAGTTTCACCGCGGCGGTAACCTTCTGACAATTCGTTGCACGAGGCCCGGCTCGGGCCGGGCTTCGTGCGCGAAGATCCGCGTGCCTGCTACCGATCGTCGCGCCCGCCCGATCGCGCCGTTCGGTTGATCGCGAAAGCCGCCGGGCCCGGTCGCCGCGGGCGTCCTATGTCATGGATCTGTCACCGAATTGACCCATCCCGACAAAAGGGGGCCGCGATGATTCGCCCATATCTGTTATTGCTGTCGACTGCGCTTGGATGTCCCGGGGCATCGCAGCCGGCTTGCGCCGATGTCATGGAGGTTGGCCCCGCCGGCTATAGCTGGGTTGCGGGCGGGCGGGCTACGCCTGCCGCCGAAGTCGAGTCCGCGGCCGTCGGCAGCCGGGCCATCACCGACGCGTCATCGGCCGCCGGGCCCGAACAGTGGCGCGGTTATGTTGCAGCGATCGCGGCCAAATATGGACTTAGTCCGGCGCTGCTGGAGGCGGTCGTCTGGCAGGAAAGCCGCTGGCGAACCGGCCTCACCTCCTCGGCCGGCGCGCACGGCCTTGCACAATTGATGCCCGGAACGGCACGCAGCCTGGGCGTCGATCTTCACGACCCGGCTTCGAACCTGGAGGGCGGCGCGCGCTACCTTAGAATGCTGCTCAACAGGTTCGACGGCGACGTCGAAAAGGCGCTCGCTGCCTACAATGCCGGTCCGGCTCGTGTCCTGCGCGCAGGCGGCGTCCCGCGGATCGCTGAAACTCAGGCCTATGTCGGCGCCATCATGGCCCGCCTGGCCGTACCTGTCCGGAGATGATTGAAATGCGTCGTTTGTTCCCTTCGATGTCCGTCGCCGCCTTGCTGGCCGTGCCGCAGGCGGCCAGCGCGCAGGCCACCGCCAACCCGCAGGGTTCGGGGCCCATCGTAGCGGCGCTCGCCTGGCTCCAAGGCACGCTCATGGGCAATGTCGCGACCGCGGTCGCGGTCATGGCCGTGGCCGCCGTCGGATTCATGATGCTGACTGGACGCCTCAACTGGCGCTTCGGCGCAACCGTCATCATCGGTTGCTTCATCCTGTTCGGTGCCGGCGCGATCGTAACGGGTATTCAATCCGCGGCCGCTGGCGGCTGACGACCATGGAGCTGATCCGCTATCCGATCCATCGGGCGCTGACCCGACCGCAAATGTTTGCGGGCGTGACCTACAGTTTCTTCATCATCAACGCGGCTGTGACGACCGAAGCCTTTCTGGTGACGAAGAGCTTTCTCGCGCTTCCGGTGGCGCTCGTGATCCATACGGTCGGCTATCTCGCCTGTCTGCGCGAGCCGCGCGTGTTCGATTTGTGGCTGACGAAGGTCAGCCGCTGCCCCCGCGTGCGCAATTGGCGCCGCTGGGGCTGCAACAGCTACGCTGCTTGAGAGGCTCAACGCCGGTGGGTATTTTTACGATGGCTGACTGGGCCAAGAAGGAAGCCCTGGCGGGCGACCGGCTACCCTACCAGGCGCTGCTGGACGATAATGTCGTGCTGTTGCGTGACGGCTCGCTGATGATGGGCCTGTTCGTGCCCGGGCTGAGCTTCGAGACCGCCGACACGGCCGAGCTCAACGCGCACGTGGCAATGCGCGAACTCATCTTGCGGAGCACGCTGGATGCACGTTTCGTGCTGTACCACCATGTCGTGCGGCGTCGTGTTCAAGTCGGATTGGAAGGCGAATTCGCCGATCCGCTCGCGGCGCAGATCGATGCGCGCTGGCGCGACAAATTGTCGGCCGATCCGCTGTTTGTAAACGATCAGTTCGTGACGCTGCTGCGGCGGCCCGCGCGTGGGAAGACCGGTTGGGCCGAGCGCGTCTCGCGCATGCTCAGGCGCGGGAGGGCCGATGCCAGCGAAGCCGATCCGCAGAGCCTGCGCGATCTGCGCGGCGCGGCCGGGTCGATGATGGCGGCGCTGAGTTCCTACGGAGCGCGCCTGCTTGGTGCGTACGAAGGCGCGTCCGGCGAATGTTCGGAAGTGCTCGAATTCCTGTCCGCCCTCTACAATGGCGAGATGCGCCCGGTGCGCACCCCCGAAGCCGGCACCGATATCGGCCAGATGCTCCCCTATCGCCGCATCAGCTTTGGCCTCGATGCGCTTGAGCTGAACGGGGCAGGCGGCAGCAGTTTCGCCAGCCTGGTTTCGCTCAAGGATTATCCCGACAGCACCGTGCCGGGCATGACGGACGCATTGCTGCGCATACCCTGCGAAATGGTGCTGACCGAAACCTATGCGCCTTCGGACCGCCAGATTTCACGCGAGCGGATAGACCTTGCCATGCGTCGGCTCAGGTCGGCCGATGAGGACGCGTTGGCGGAGCGTGGCGAGTTGCAGGCCGCGCGCGATGCGCTCGGCGTCGGCGCCGTCAGCTTCGGCGACCATCATCTGTCCGTACTGGTGCGCGCCGATCGCCTGGACGCGCTCGATCGTATGACAGCCACCTGCGCCGCCGCGCTGGGCGAAGCCGGCGCCGTTACCGTGCGCGAGGATGTTAATCTGGAGCCGGGCTTCTGGGGCCAGATGCCTGGTAATGAGGCATTGCTGGTCCGGCGCGCGCTGATCTCTTCGGTCAACATGGCTTGCCTGGGAAGTCTGCACGGCTTTTCGCTGGGACAGGCGGAAGGAAATCACTGGGGCAGCCCTGTAACGATCCTCGAGACGACCAGCGCGACCCCCTTCTTCTTCAACTTCCACCACGGCGATCTCGGGAATTTCACCGTTATCGGGCCATCGGGCTCGGGCAAGACGGTCGTCATGAACTTCCTTGCCGCGCAGGCGCAGAGGTTCGCGCCACGGCTGGTGATGTTCGACAAGGATCGCGGTGCGGAAGTGTTCGTCCGGGGCATCGGAGGGCGATACAGCCGGATCGCCGCCGGCGAACGTACCGGTTTCAATCCGCTGGCGCTTGCCGACACTGCCCATAACCGCGCCTTCCTGCGCGATTGGCTGGCCAACCTCCTGTCCGCCAGCGGGCCGGAGGAACTGGCTACGATCGCTGCCGCGCTCGATGCCGCTTACGCCAATGATGCGTCGCTGCGTCGCCTGTCGCATTTCCGCGAGTTGCTCGCCGGCACGCGGCGGCCGCAGCCGGGCGATCTGGCGTCGCGCCTCGATCCATGGATCGGGGAGGGCGGGCAAGCCTGGCTTTTCGACAATGCCGAGGACCGGCTCGACCTTTCGGCGATGACGCTGGGCTTCGACATGACGGCCCTGCTGGAGACGCCGCAGCTGCGCACTCCGGTGATGATGTACCTCTTCCACCGGATCGAGGAACGGCTCGACGGACAGCCGACCATGATCCTCATCGACGAGGGTTGGAAAGCGCTGGACGATCCTGTCTTTGCCGGCCGCATCCGCGACTGGCTCAAGACGCTCCGGAAGCGCAACGCGCTCGTCGGCTTCGCGACGCAGAGCGCGCGCGACGCGCTCGACAGCCGCATCGCCACCGCCCTGGTCGAACAGACCGCGACGATGATCTTCATGCCCAACGCGCGCGCGCGGCCCGAGGATTATTGCGAAGGCTTCGGCCTCACCAGTCACGAGCTCGACGTGATCCGGACGCTGCCGGCGCACAGCCGTTGCTTCCTCGTCCGCCAACCCGACGCGTCAGTGGTCGCGCGGCTCGATTTGTCCGGCATGCCCGAAGTGCTGGCGATCCTGTCGGGCCGCGAGAGCATCGTCCGCCGTCTCGACATGCTTCGCAAGGACTATGGCGATGCGGTCGCTGATTGGTATCCGGCGCTCACCGGCCTGCCCTATCCGGATGGCGAGGATGGCTATGCCTTCGCTCCGCAATGGAGCGAAGCGGCGGAATGAACCAGTGCGAACCTCTGGTTCGGGACGCGTCGGGGGGCGTCGCCGCCGCCTTGCGCGCGGTCGACTGCATGAGCGCCGATGCGACTGCCAGCGCGTTTGGCCGCCTGTTCGGCACCAACGGTGCGCTGCTGCCCGCGCTGACTTTGCTGCTCACGCTCTACATCGGCTTCTTCGCAATCTCCCTGCTCACCGGGCGATCGCGCATCGGCATCAGCGCGCTTACCCCGCGCATGCTATTGCTGGGGTTGATCCTGACCTTCGCCACCAGCTGGGCCGCCTATCAGGGCGTCGTCTGGAACATCGCAACCGGCGCACCGGATCAGATTGCGGGCGTCATCATGGGCGCGCAGGGGTCCGCGACGCAGATCTTCGCCAACCGCATCGACATCCTCTTCAACGCCATCGCCGAAACCGCGCAGCAGGCAAGCCAGAACGGCCAGGCTGTACAGGGCGCGCCGGCGCCGGCGGCGCAAGGGTCGTTCGCGCCCGCTAATCTCATGTGGCTCGGTGCCCTGTTGTTCATGCTCGGCACGGTCGGGCTGCTCGTCACTGCACGCATCGCGCTGGCGGTGCTGTTGGCGGTCGGCCCGGTGTTCATCACGCTCGCCTTGTTCGGCGGCACGCGCGGCCTGTTCGCCGGCTGGCTGCGCGGCGTCATCCTGACCGCGATCACGCCGTTGTTCGCGGTGCTCGGGGGCGGCTTCATGGTCGAGCTCGCCGTGCCCGTCGTCATTTCGTTGCGTGGCGCCGAGGGTATTGACGGCCGCGCTGCCATGGCGCTGTTCGTCATCAGCGCCGTCCACTGCGCGCTGATGGCGCTCGGCATCCGCGTGGCCTCCACGATGGTAGCGGGCTGGCGCGTCTTTGGCATCGCCGAGTCGGGCGGCAGCGACCGCGATCGGTCGGCCGTGCAGACCTCCAATATTGCCATGACCGCGGCGGCCGGCGCGCCCGCCCTGGCCGCGTCGGCGGCGCGCACCCGCACGCTGACGACCATGGTGCCGGCGCTCGCCCTGGCCGGTCCGGCTGGTGCCCCCCAGGCGGGATCCGCGCCCGGCCAGGGCGGGCGCACCATCGTGATACCCGCTGCCGCACATGGCACGACGCGCCCCGCTCCGATCCGCGCCAACGGCGTTGGCAGTCGCTTCGCGCGTCGTACCACTT
The DNA here is from genome assembly GCA_035554515.1 of Sphingomonas sp. Taxonomy (GTDB): domain Bacteria; phylum Pseudomonadota; class Alphaproteobacteria; order Sphingomonadales; family Sphingomonadaceae; genus Sphingomonas_I. The sequence goes on from DATMIP010000201.1 coordinate 9,412, forward strand.
CCCAGGAGTTTCTAAGATGATCCTGCGCTTCGCCCTCACGGCCGCGCTGCTCGCGGGCGCCGCCTCGGCGCCGTCGTTCGCGCGCGATCCGCGCATCAGCACGCGCCTCTACAGCCCCGACGAGGTCGTGCGTCTCGACGGCCATGCCGCGGTACAGGCGACGATCGCGTTCGCGGACGAAGAACATATCGAGAACGTAGCCATCGGCGACTCCAATAGCTGGCAGGTGACCCCCAACAAGCGGGCGAACCTGCTGTTCGTGAAACCGCTCGGCGCGCGATCACGTACCAATCTGACCGTGGTCACCGACCGCCACACCTATCTTTTCGACCTCGTCGCCGGCAATGTCGCCGCGCCGCTCTACGTGCTCCGCTTCACCTATCCGCCCGAACCTAAGCGCGCGCCGCAATTGGCCGGCACGTTGACGAGCGAGGAAGCGCGCCTCGCGACCGATCCACCCAAGGACGTGCGGCCGGTACCCGAACTGAACTATGCTTGGCGCGCGCGCGGCAGTGCCCGGATCAGTCCCGCGCGCGTCTATGATGACGGCAACGCGACCTTCATCGCGTGGAGCGCCACCAGCCCGATCCCGGCCATTCTTACCCGCAACGAAAAGGGCGAGGAAGGCGCGGTCAATTATTCGGTGCGCGGCGATGTCATAGTCGTGGACAGCGTACCGAAACTGATCATCCTGCGCTCCGGCAAGGAAATGGCCACGCTTGAAAATCAGGGCAAGCCGCGGGCCTCCGCGCCCTCCTCCGGTGCGGCGCCGGAACAGGTGCCGGCGCAGACCGCCCTCGCTTCTGCCCCCACTTCGCCAGCAGGACATTGACCATGCGCCAGAATATGCGCCGGCACGAAAGCCTCACCACCGCCAACGATACCGATCCCCGCGAGGGGCGGGGCGCCGAGGTCATCGACCTCGCGACGCGCAAGGTTCTGCCTTCGGTCGCGCAGAAGAAGTCTCGTTCGGATGGACTTGGGCTTGTCGCCGGTGTCGGCGTCGTCCTCGGCCTGGGCCTGGTCACTTTGTGGAGCATGGACAATGCCCGCAAAATCGGCACCGCCGTGCCGGCCCGCCCCGCCGTCACGCCGAATGTCGCGCCCAGGCCGCTGGAGGTTCCGCCAAATGTCCCCTCCCAGGCAGTTACAACGGTCGCCCAACCGGCGCCAGCACCGCTTCCGATCCCCGTGGCGCCGCCCCAGGGCCAGCCGGGCGCGGCACCCGCCGGCAATCCGCTGGCCAATCCCACGGTCGTGTTCGACGCAAGCGCGCTTCCAGCCCCCGCGCTCGCGCCCGGCGCGCTGGCTCCGGGCGCGGCTGGAAGCCCCAATGACGAATTCGCCAATCGTATCGGCGGGGTCGGCGGCTCGACCGCAATTGCGGCGGCGGGAATCGATCCCAAGACAACGGTGACGCAGGGTACGCTTATTGCGGCAGTACTCGAAACCGCGATCAACACCGACGTGCCGGGCTATGTCCGCGCGGTCGTCTCGGCCGACGTTCGCAGCTTCGACGGCAGCCGCGTCCTCGTGCCGCGCTCATCACGCCTGATCGGCCAGTATAAGAGCGGTATGCAGGCCGGCCAGAAACGGGCCTACGTCATCTGGACGCGTCTGATCCGTCCCGACGGCGTCTCGGTCAACCTCGGTTCGCCCGCTGTCGGCTTCGCCGGCGAAACCGGCCTTGCCGGCAAGGTCAACAACCATTTCTTCGAACGCTTCGGCTCGGCGATGCTCCTGTCGGTCATTGGCGGCCTCTCGGCGCTCGGCAATGCCGGGACGGCGGTCGTCGTCGGCGGTCAGACACAGTCGGCAGCCGCCGCGGCGATCGGCCAGACTGGCCAGATCGGTCCGACGGTGGTCGTCCACCAGGGTGAGCCGGTCCGGGTTTTCACCGCGCGCGACCTCGATTTCTCGAAGGTTACCACTGAGTGAGCGACCGCGCCCAGGTCGTGCCCTTCGGCGGCCGCGCAGAGAAAGACCCAATGCGCAGCGTCTATCTCGATGCCTATCTCGCGCCGTTCCGACCATGGCTGCAGCGCGAGACCGTGACCGAGATATTGGTCAACCGGCCCGGCGAGATGTGGGTCGAGGATGGCTCCGTGCCGGGCATGCAGCGCATCGTCCTTCCGGAAATTGACGATCTTCTGCTCCAGCGTCTTGCGGAACAGGTAGCGCGGATCAGCCATCAGGGCATTAATCGCGAGCATCCGCTGCTGGCCGCGACGCTGCCGGGCGGCGAACGGATCCAATTGTGCGGACCGCCGGCGACGCGCGGCCATTGGGCCCTGGCGATACGCCGTCACCGCCTGCTCGATCTGCCGATGGAAGCCTATGATCACGGCAGATTGGAGGTCGATGCCGAGGAGGAAGGCCTCGATCCGCTGGTCGCCCCGATCGGTTATCTGCGCCGGGCCATCATGCGCCGACAGACGATCCTCATTTCGGGCGGCACTTCCAGCGGGAAGACGACTTTTCTGAACGCGATGCTGCGCGAAATCCCGTTGGAGGAGCGCATCGTCCTCGTCGAGGATACGGCCGAGCTCAAATTGCCGGGGCCCAACGGCGTCGGGCTGATCGCGGTGAAGGGCGAACTGGGCGAAGCGCGTGTGTCGACCGACGATCTCGTGCAAGCGGCCCTACGCCTTCGTCCCGATCGCATCGTGCTGGGCGAGCTTCGTGGGCGGGAGGCGGTAAGCTTCCTGCGCGCTATCAATACCGGTCACCCAGGCTCTTTCTCGACTGTCCATGCAAACACTCCTCGCGGTGCGCTCGAGCAGATCGCGCTCATGGCGATGCAGACCGGGATCGGCCTGACCCGGCGCGACACGATCGAATATGCCGCCTCGGTCATCGATATCGTCGTGCAGCTGGAGCGCGGACGGGGTCCCCGCCGCATATCGACGGTTACGAGCACGCGCGGCTTGTTGGATCAAGGTTGACGTGCGGCGCTGCAATGGCGGTGTCCGACCGACACTTCGTCGATCCACTCCCTCGACGGTCGTTTCGTCGCCGGCGCGGAGCGCGCGGCCATTTGACGACGTTGACATTGCTCATTGATGACAGACAATTTTTCCTGGCTGCGCTTGGCGAGCACCCGCATGGCCACAAGACGCCACGCCCATCGATCGTGGTGAGCCGTGGATGGTATATGCAATAGGCGCTTCTGCACCGCGCATCTCGTGCGTTACCCCTGATCCTCGTAGGCGAACTGCAGGATACCCCAGTGACGGCCGCGGACGTGGATCGACGCAATCACCTGTTTGAGCAACAGGATGCCACCGCCGGCAATCTGCCTGCGATAGGCTTTTATGCAGAACGGCTCGGTCAGCCGGCATTGCTGGCGCGTGTCGGGGAAGTCGAAAATCGAGCCCTGGCGCGAATATTCCAGATTCCATTCGGGCTGGCCCGGTCGCTGCGGCATGGCGCGCTCGGGCATCGCGACCGCGCCAAAAGCATTGCGATCGGTGAAGGTCATGCCGAAAAAGCCAGGATATTTGCGCGCCTCTTCCTGCAACGGCCGCGCCGCCGCGACGATCAATGCCTGTCCGGGATGGGTGTAGAGCGGAGGACTACTACCGGGAATTTCTGTATAATTTCCGCTGAACAGATCCTTTTCGGTGAGCTGCCCGTCGGCGACCGCCCGCTCCAGTTTTTCCGATACGATCTTCGCCGCGGCAACGCCAAAACGCATATAGGGTGAATCGGGGATTTCGGTGCCACTCTCGGCGAAATGCTGGAGCAGGTCGTTGGTATCGTCGCTGACCGTGCTCAGACGTTCGGACAGGCGCTGCAGTCCAGTAGCATTCTCGACCGAGGTCGCGCCGAGTGCGCCCAGGCCCGCATGGACATTGTCGACCGAACCGACCATCGATCCGATGCGATCGGCAACCGTGTCGCTGATCTGCGACAAGCCTCGCATCAGCGAGCCAAGGCGTTCAACCAGGGTCTCGATATCCTGGGCCCCCTGATGCGCCGACCGCGCCTTCGCGGTTCCGTCATTGATACGGTGAAGCATGTGATCGGCCTCGGCGGTCAAGGCGATGATTGAGGTCTCGATCGTCTGGGTTGCCTGCGCGGTTTCCTGCGCCAGTTTCTTCACTTCGCTTGCGACCACTGTGAAACCCCTACCGGCATCACCGGCGCGCGCCGCCTCGATCGTGGCGTTCAACGCCAGCAGGTTGGTCTGGCTTGCAATGTCGCGGATCGAGCCGGTGACGCGACCCACCGTTGCCAGCGCGTTGGTGAAGGCTTCGAGCCCGGCATGAATTTGCGATACCTGATCGATCAGCTCGAGCACGTTGACCGTCGCTCCCGACAGCCGCCGCGTCGAATCGTCGATCACGGTGCGCGCCGCGGTCGCGTTCTGGCGTGCCTCCTGCGCGGCCTCGGCAACCCCCTGGCCATTCTCCGACAGACGGTCTGCCTCGCCGCGGAGTGTCTCGATCGTGGTCGCTTGTTCGGTGACGCGCGTCGCCAATTCCGCGATGTCGGCTTGCAGATCGAGCGTGCGAATCCCGAGCTCGCCCGAAAGTTTGGCCGCCTTCACAATGGTCTGGTTGGTATTCACGCCGCCCTCATCGCCCGGATTTCATAGAGCGCGATAGTTAACGGAGACTTATTGTGCGTCTGCGAACAGCCGCAACGGCGTTTTTTTTGCGTCATATTTTAGAAACATAGGCGTCACTATAATCCTACATAGGGTTCGCTACGACCCGCCGATCTTGCATCGCAGTATCGGGGGAATTCATGATCCGCGCGCACATCTCGCTCACCGCCTTCATCGCATCGGGCCTCGCAGCCGCGACTGCGCAGGCCGCGGATACACCCGCCGTTGCACCTGCCGCAGCGGCAGACTCCACCACCGGCGGGGGCGAGTCCGGTGATGCGATCGTCGTCACCGGACGCCATACGCGGTCGGTAACGGCCATGACGGGCCCGGAAATCCAGAAAATCCTGCCCGGCGTCAGCCCGCTCAAGGCGATCCAGACATTGCCCGGCGTGACATATCTGACCGCCGATCCGTGGGGCAATAACGAACAGAATATCTCGCTCTTCATCCACGGATTCAACCAGCAGCAATTGGGCTATACGCTCGATGGCGTTCCGCTGGGCGACCAGCAATATGGCAATTTCAACGGTCTTTCACCGCAGCGTGCGATCATTTCCGAAGATGTCGGCCGCGTGACGCTGGCATCGGGCGCGGGCGATCTCGGCACCCCTTCGACCAGCAATCTTGGCGGTACGATCGACACTTTTTCAAGCGATCCTACGGCCGATCGCCGCCTCCAGCTGCAGCAGACGATCGGCAGCCACAATGCGTTGCGCACCTATCTGCGCGTCGACACGGGCGATCTTGGTGGCGACAACCGCCTGTTTATATCGGGCGTGCGCCAAAAGGCGCGTGCATGGGATTTCCGGGGCAAGCAGGGCGGATATCAGGCCGACGCCAAGTTCGTCCATGCCGATCCGACCGGTACGCTGACCGCTTATGCCGTTTATTCGGACAAGACGGAGCCCAACGAGGATGCGACGGTGGTCAATCCCTCAAAGGGCGAAGTGCTCGGCGTCGTGCCCTATACGCGCCCCTTCCTTTATCCCGACGTCGCGGCCGGGGTCGCTTATTATCTCTCGCCCGAATATGTCGCGGCGAAGGATAATTACCGCAATTATTACAGCGACGCGCAGCGTACCGACTATCTCGGCTACCTCAAATATGCGTGGAACGTGAGCGACGCGGCGACCTGGTCCAACCAGGCTTATTATCATCATAATGACGGCGTCGGGGTCGTCGCCGGGCCGATCACGGCGGCGGGGCTGCCCGGACTCTTCTCATTCTACTATCCCGGCGTGCCCGGCAGCAATCCTACCTCGCCCGCCAATCTGGCGCGCCTGTCGACCCTCTTCGGCGGTGCGGGGATCGCGACCCGCACGACCGAATATAAGATAAACCGCGGTGGCATTATCTCGACGCTGGCGATCGAGCTGGGCGACCATCAGATCGAAATTGGCGGCTGGTACGAACATCAGCATTCATCGGCCTATCGCCGCTGGTACGCGTTCGATATCAACAAGCCGTCCTCTCCCTATACGCGCCCGCATGATTATGCCGAGCCGCTCATCACCCAATATGGGAGCAGGATTCAGGTCGACGAATATCAGGCGCACATCCAGGATGCCTGGCATGTCCTGCCGACGCTGACCCTCCAGGCCGGCTTCAAGAGCGAATGGCAGGTGGCGACCCAGCATGTTCCGGTCCAGCCCATCCCCGGCTCTTTCACTGGATCGCGCGAACTGCCGGAGGGCACGATCCGTACCCATCGCATCTTCCTGCCGCAGGCGGGTGCGATCTGGGACGCGACCGCGAACGAGCAGTTCTTCGTCAATGTGCAGAAGAATATGCGCCACTTCCAGACGAGCGCCGCGGCGGGCCTGTCGCCGTTCGCGCTCGGCAGCCAGACCTTGTTCGACTTCTTCAAGGCCAACACCAAGCCCGAGACGAGCTGGACCTACGAAGCGGGCCTGCGCACCCACCATAGCCTAAGCTTCGGGCCGATCACCGGCTTCGAGGGCCAGATCAGCTATTATCATGTCGATTTCTCGGACCGCCTGCTGGCGCGGAGCCCAACCGCCACCATCACCGCGATCGCCAGCGGCGCGCCCATCATCGACAATGTCGGCAGCGTCAGAACCGACGGTTTCGACATTGCCGGCACCGTACGTTTCGGCCCGCATTTTTCGATCTACGATGCGCTATCGTACAATAATTCCCGGTACGCCGACAATTACGACACCGGCACCGGCGCAACCAAGGTGACCATTCCCACTGCCGGCAAGAAGGTTCCGGGTTCGCCCGATTGGCTGAACAAGACGGTCGCCTCGGCGCAGTTCGGCATGATCGACTTGCAGCTGATCGGCGACTATATCGGCGATCGCTATGCGACCTACACCAATGACCTGCGCGTCAAAGGCTATTTCACCATGGCGGGCAGGATCGGCATCGACATTCCGCTGCCGCAGAATGCCGTGCTGCGTACGCTGGGCGTGAGCCTCAACGTGACCAATATCACCAACAAGAAAGCGGCCTCGACGCTCAGCGTCGGCGCGGTGTCGGGAACCTACAATTTCTTTCCGGTTCCCCCGCGTCAATGGTTCGTAACCGTCCGTGCAGCGCTCTGATCGTGGCGGAATATACCCGGCGTGACGCGGTCGCGATGGGTGCCGTTGCGGCCCTGAGCACCGGCGCTTCGCTTGCCGCGCCGGTTCGTCGGGACGTGCTGGTGTTCGGGCATCGCGGCGCTAGCGCGCTTCGGCCCGAGCACACGCTCGCTTCCTATGAAAAGGCGATCGAGGATGGCGCGGACTATATCGAGCCCGATCTGGTCTGCACCCGGGACGGTGTGCTTGTGGCGCGGCACGAGAATAATATCGTTCAGACCACCGATGTGGCGGCGCGGCCCGAATTTGCGGCGCGGAAGATGACGAAAACGGTCGATGGTCAGCCCCAGGAGGGCTGGTTCGTCGAGGATTTCACGCTGGCCGAATTGAAGACATTGCGCGCGATCGAGCGCCTGCCCCAGCTCCGCCCCGCCAATGCGGCGATGAATGGCCGGTTCGATGTGCCGACGTGGCAGGAAATTGTCGACCTTGCCTCCGCTCAGGGTGCGCGGCGGGGACGCAAGATCGGGCTGGTGCCCGAACTCAAACATTCGACCTATTTCGCGGGCATCGGGCTGCCGCTCGAGGATCGCTTTCTGGCGACGCTCAGCCATGACCTCGCCCGCCGCTGCCCGATCGAAATCCAGTCGTTCGAGATCGCCAACCTACGATATCTGCGAAATAAGCTTGGTCGGCCTGCTCATGTCCGGCTGATGCAGCTCGTCGAGCCTGGGGCGGGAAGGCCCGCCGACGTTGTCACGACAGGTGCCGGCCCGATCTATGCCGAAATGATCACGCCCGACGGACTGGCCGAGGTCGCGCGCTATGCGGACGTTATCGCCCCGCCGATCCGCGCGATCATTCCGCTGGGCGCCGACGGCACGCTCGGTCAGCCGACCCGCCTTGTCGCCGATGCCCACAAGGCAGGGCTCCTCGTCCATATCTGGACCTTCCGCCCCGAAAATTACTTCCTCGCCGCCGATTTCCGCGAAGGCACGGACCCGGCCTTCCGTAACGAGGCCGGATCGATACGCGAGATACAGGCCTATGTCCGGGCGGGCATAGACGGATTCTTCACCGACGACCCGGGGCTGGGGAGGAGGGCGCTCGCGACGCTGTAAGGCTCTCTTCCGCGGCGGGCAGGCATCAGCCCGGAAATGCCAGCCTGTCGCCCAATTTTTTCGCCCCGGATCGCAAACCGCGAAACCCGGCGGCAAACTGCGCCATCGTTTTGGTCACGTCCGCCATCTGGCCCGGAAAATCCGCCAGCGACCGGCGCATTGCCGTGCGATCGAACCCGCCATCTGGCCGCATCGATACCGTGATCGCATGCGGCAGGAGGTGATCGACCTCGTCCGAGACAATGCGCACGATCGCAAAAGGCAGGCCGTGCGCCATCGCCACACGCGCGGCTACATGGCTTTCCATATCGACTGCGAGGGCACCATGGCGCACGCCGAGCGCGCGTTTCTCGGCGATCGTATCGATCATGCGTCCATCGGCAAAGAAGCCGCCGATGCGGGCGCCGGGCAAGCGCGCGGCGATCGAATCGCGCCAGTCTTCGTGGCACGCAATATCGACCGCGCCCGACAGTCGATCGCCAACCACCCAGTCGCCGATGCGCAGCCCGTCCGCCAGCCCGCCGGTAAGTCCGTAGCTCATGATGCCCGCGGCTCCGTCCAGCGCGGCAGCGTGCAGTGCTTGCTCCAGTTGGCCGGCAACGCCGCCACCTGCGACGGCGACGATGCCGGTGCGCTCGACCGTGCGCACCTCGCGGGTAAACCCCGTCGCGACAATGATCGGTTTCATTGGGTGAGAGTGCCGTTCGCCCCGAGCGAAGTCGAGGGGCATTGCCGAGCGCTGCCGAGGCTTCTCGCGTCGCTCGAAAATGGGTCTCGACTTCGCTCGAC
>DATMIP010000202.1:0-2392 GCA_035554515.1 Sphingomonas sp.
GCCGAGGAGCGCGCGGCATTGTTTCGCCGAGGCGAGCGATCGCCGCAAGCGCAGCGTGCATCGGTCGCACGGCCGCTTCGCCCGGCGCCCGCAAAAGCGCGCGTGGCCACGGTACCGGACGCCGAATGGATCGAGCCTCCACGCCCCAATATCGCCACCCCGGTGCGGACCGCCCAGCCGAGCACACGCGGTCAGCGCGAGCGCCAGGCCAAGCTCAACCTTGGCGACACATGGACATTGCCGACACTCGATCTGCTGGCGCCGCCGCCTCCACCAGTCACTGGCCAGCTCGACAAGGCCGCGCTCGAGCGCAATGCGCGCCTGCTCGAAACCGTGCTCGAAGACTTCCACGTCCGCGGCCACATCACCGAGGTCCGCCCCGGCCCGGTCGTGACGATGTACGAGCTCGAGCCGGCGTCGGGGATCAAGGCCAGCCGCGTGGTCGCGCTGGCGGATGATATAGCGCGCAACATGTCGGCGATGTCGGCGCGTGTCGCGACCATTCCCGGCCGCACCGTGATCGGCATCGAACTCCCCAACCAGAAGCGCGAGAGCGTCGTCCTCTCCGAGCTGATCTCGAGCCATGCCTTCGAGAATCAGGGGCCGGGCAACCTCGCTTTGATCCTGGGCAAGAATATCGCGGGCGATCCGGTGATCGCCGATCTGTCGCCGATGCCGCACCTGCTCGTCGCCGGCACCACCGGGTCGGGCAAATCGGTCGGGCTCAACGCGATGATCCTGTCGCTCTTGTACCGGCTGAATCCCGACCAGTGCAAAATGATCATGATCGATCCGAAGATGCTCGAGTTGAGCGTCTATGACGATATTCCGCATCTCTTGTCGCCGGTGGTGACCGAGCCCGCCAAGGCGATCCGCGCGCTCAAATGGGCGGTCGAACAGATGGAGGACCGCTATCGCATGATGGCGACGATCCAGGTGCGCAGCCTCGCCTCGTTCAACGAAAAGGTGAAGGCGTCAAAGGCCAAGGGCCAGCCGCTCGGGCGGCGTGTCCAGACGGGCTATGACGCCGACACCGGCCAGCCGATCTATGAGGAAGAAAAGCTCGAATTCGAGCCACTGCCGATGATCGTGGTCGTGGTCGACGAGCTTGCCGATCTGATGATGACCGCAGGCAAGGAAGTCGAATTCCTGATCCAGCGGCTCGCACAAAAGGCGCGTGCGGCGGGCATCCACCTGATCATGGCGACCCAGCGACCGTCGGTCGACGTCATCACCGGCGTGATCAAGGCCAATCTGCCGACGCGGATCAGCTTCCAGGTCGCGTCCAAGATCGATTCGCGCACCATCCTCAACGAACAGGGCGCCGAGCAGCTGCTGGGCAAGGGCGACATGCTCTACGTCGCCGGCGGCAAGCAGATCGTGCGCGTGCACGGGCCGTTCGTGTCGGACGACGAGGTGCGCGCGGTCGCCGATCACTGGAAGGCACAGCGTCCGCCCGAATATATCTCCGCGGTGACCGAGGAGCCGATGGATGGCGGCTACCAGATCGAGGGTGCGCCGACCGGCCCCGACGATCCCGAGACGCAGACCTATCGCAAGGCCGTCCAGCTCGTGGTCGAGAATCGCAAGGCTTCGACATCGTGGCTCCAGCGTCAGCTGCGCGTCGGCTATAACAGCGCGGCGCGGCTGATCGAGCGGATGGAGAAAGCGGGCATCATCTCGACGCCCGACCATGTCGGCCGGCGTGAAGTGCTGATCGAACCGAGCGATCTGGCGAGTTATTTGTAGGGGCGGGGGCGGACGGGGATTGTCTTCCCTGAGAACGGGGCGAGCCTGCGGTTGATCGCACGGTGAAGCCCGCCTACCAGCCTGCCGCATGCTTCCCGCGCTTGCCCATATCGACGCCTGGATCTTCGACCTCGACAACACGCTCTATCCCGCGTCGTCGGACCTGTTCGGGCTGATCGACAAGCGCATGACCGCTTATGTCATGCGCATTGCCGATCTCGACTGGGACGCGGCCTATGCGGTGCAGAAGGCCTATTTCCGAGAGCATGGAACCACGCTCAACGGGCTGATGGCCGAGTATGAGGTCGATCCGCACGAATTTCTGGCCGACGTGCATGCGATCGAGATGGACGTGCTGCGCGAAGATAGGCGGCTGATCGATGCGATTGCGCGGCTGCCGGGGCGCAAGCTGATCTTCACCAATGGCGACGTGCCTTATGCGCGGCGCGTGCTTGAGGGCGTGGGTCTGTCGGAGAGCTTTGAGGCGATCCACGACATTCATGCCATGGCCTATCAGCCCAAGCCCGATCCGCGCGCCTATCGTTCGATGGCCGATGCATTCGGGATCGACCCGACGCGGGCATTGTTCGCGGACGACATGGCGCGCAACCTCCCTCCGGCCAAGGCGCTCGGCATCACCACA
>DATMIP010000203.1:0-22474 GCA_035554515.1 Sphingomonas sp.
AGGAATTTGCTCTGCATAAGGCTCTCCACAGGCCGGCTCATCAGCGTTGCATCCCGCCGCGCGGCGGCGACGGCGATGTCGAAGGCGCGGGTCCGTCATAATCCTTCCCGAGCATCACGCGTTCGAGCGTGCTCGGCGAACGATAGCCGTCGGTCGGCAGCGCGACGCGACGGGCATCGATCGGCTTGACGAGATAGGGGGTGACCACGATCACGAGTTCAGTTTCGCTCTTGCGAAAGCTGTTCGATCGAAACAGCGCCCCGATGATTGGCAGATCGCCCAGGAAGGGGGCCTTGCTGGTGGTGTTGTTATGATCGCTCTGCAGCAGGCCACCGATGACGAAGCTCTGTCCTGAACCGAGCTCGACCGTGGTTTCGGCACGGCGCGTGGTCAGCGCAGGGATGGTGAAGCCATTGAGCTTGACCGAGCCTGCATCCGACAGCTGGGACACCTCCGGCCGTACGCGCAACAGGATGTGGCCACCCGAAAGAACGAACGGCGTGAAGGCGAGGCTGACGCCATATTGCTTATATTCAACCGTGACCGAGCCGAGCCCCGCACTTTGCGGGATCGGAATCTCGCCGCCGGCGAGGAAGCTTGCCGTCTCCCCCGACAGGGCGGTCAGGTTCGGCTCAGCCAGTGTCGTGGCGAGTCCGTTGGTTTCGGCGAGCTGCAGCGTTCCGAGAATGTCCATGCCAAGCGCATGACCGGCCAGCCCCAACGTCGTGCCCGCGAGATTCTTGAAGGAAAAGACGGTGTCGCCAGCCTTGGCGCCCGACTCCGGATCAAGGGGAGTGATGTTGGTCTTGATATCACCGGGAGCGCCCTGGCCGATTCCAAAGATGACCTTGCCGTGGTCGCGATTGGCAAGATTGATGCCGATATCGGTCGCGACGCTACGGCTCAGCTCGACCACCTTGACCTGCAGATTGACCTGTGACGGGGTTCCGGTCTGCAGGCGATTGAGCACCGGGGCGCCAGCGGTGAAGATATCGACCAGATGCTGCGCTTCCTCGACATCCTTGGGCGAAGAAACCGTGCCGGTAAGCAGGATCATCCCGCCCACGGGCGTCGCCGTGATGTCGGCGTCCGGCATGGCCGTCTTGAGCATCGCGCCGACGCTGGTGATGTTGTTGCCGACGCGGACATCGCTCGACCAGATCACGGCGCCGGATTTATCGGTCGCATAAATGCTCGTCTGGCCGGGGGCCTTCGCGAACAGATATAGTGCGCTCGGCCCCTTGACCTGGACATCGGCGATCTTGTTATCGGCGACGAACAGGCCGGTCATCGCGCGGGGCAGCCGGATAAGCTGCCCTCCGCCAACCGACATGCTGATTACCCGTGCGGGCGCTTCCGCGGTCGCGGTCGATGGAGCGGCATCCGCCGCGCGTGCCGGACCCGGCTGGAACAGGCTCGCCATGGTGACCGCGGCGACTAGGATAGGAGCGCCGCACTGGCGCAAGGCTGCCTTGCTGTTCATCTTCACTTCCTAACCGGAACCTGGGTCACGTCGCTGCCGCGCGCGATCGTGATGACCGGGCCGCGCGGGGTGGCGGGATCGATCGAAGCGGGAGCAGTCGAAACGGGCATGGGAACGGTTTTCGGCGCGACGGTGCGCGTCAGGTAGCGTGAGACGTCACCGCCCGTGGTTGCCGTCGTGTTGGTATCCACCGGCTGCGTCGCGATCTGAACGAGCAGCTCGCGCTGAGCCTTGCCGTTGGCGGGAACGTTCAGCTCACCAGCTGCAATCTCACGCTCGAGTTCCATGCCGTTGTCGGCGATCGAGCGCAGCGACAGCGATAAAGTGCCTGCCGCCTGCGCGACCGCGATCTTCTCCGCGATCTTGGGGGTGCTTTCGAGCGTGACATTCGAGAAAGTCGTGACCTGCGTCTTGCCGTCAGCGTCGCTGGTCTTGTCGGTCTTCTGATCGGTGGCGAGCACACGCAGGTTGCGCACGATCGTCTCAGACGCTTTCAGGGCCTGGCCGTCGCCGCCCGCGATGGTCTGGGTCAGGAGCAGATCGACGCGGTCGCCGGGGAAGACGAAGCCCGCGACGCCAGCCGGTGCGCTGACCGAGATCGAGACGGCGCGCATGCCGGGCGCCAGTGCTGCAGCCAGGAAGCCGCGGTCGCCGGGCTTGATGAGGGCGCCCTGGGTGATCGGCTGGCCCGCGGTGATGGCGTAGCGGACGACGGTGCCGAGCGCCGACTTCTGATTCGGTTCCTGGCCCTGGATGAAATAAGCGTTGCTGACGAGATCCTTCGGCCAGGACTGATAGCGGAAGGAATCGGGCCCGATGATCGAACCGACCGGCAGCGTGCGCGTCGCGACGAGCACTTGCGGCCCGGTCGGCACGGCCAGCGCAGGCATTGCGGCCTGAACCTGTTGCGTCGGACCGCCGAACATGCTGCGAGCCACGATCGCGCAAATGGCAGCGAATATGAGCGCGCCACCCATCAGCATGAGCTTTCTGACATTCATGACGTTCAATCATCCCGATCATTGGCCGGTTCAGGCCACGGGCGACTATGCCGGCGAGTTGGTTAAGATATGGTTTGCCACCGTAAGCAGGGCCGAGCCCACGATCGCGACCCCGTAAGGAATCTCCGGACGACCGGATTTTTTTCGGACGCGGTGAGCGATAACCATTCCCAGCGTGAGTATGCCGCCGCCGAGCGCCATCCATTCAAGCATGAGCAACATCTTTCCGACCGGCAGCCACAGGCCGAGCGCGGCGAGCAATTTTACGTCGCCGCCGCCCATCATGCCGAGCGCGAAACATCCGGCGAAAATGATGAGCACCGCCGCAGCGAGCAGAAACTGGAGGAGGATGTCCGCTCCGGACAGGCCCGCCGCGAACCACCAGGGAATAGCGAGGATAGCGATCAATGCATTGAGTCGGTTCGAGATGATCCGCTCACGAATATCGGTTACCGCGGCCGTCACCAGGAGCGCCGCGAGCAAGCTCAGCATCAGGATTGCGTAAAGGGACATAAGGAAGCCCTAGACGATGTGCCTTGCCAAACCGTAACCAAGCGCGGGTGAGCTTCGTCAGCACGGATATTGCCATCATTGGCGCGGGAATAGCCGGCGCGAGCCTCGCGGCGATGATCGGAAACCGCGCGCGCTGCGTGATGATCGAGGCCGAATCGCAGCCCGGCTATCATTCCACCGGACGCTCCGCGGCATTCTGGTCCGAAAGCTATGGCGGGCCGGCGGTCCAGCCGCTGACCAGCGCATCGCGGCCATGGCTGGAGCAGGGCGGCTTCCTGAGCCCGCGCGGCTGCATCCATATCGCCGACGCGGAGGGGGCGTCGGCGCTCGCCGCCCTTACCGAGGAAATGGCGATTTGCGGCGTTGCCCATCAGTACCTCGACAGGAACGGGTTGGAAGCTGCGATTCCCGGGCTGCGACCAAGTTTCGCCCGCGCGATCGTCGAGCCGAGCTGCCGCGACATCGACGTCGCGGCGCTACACCGAAATTTCCTAAATATGGCCAAGCATAGCGGAACCGCTCTGCTGACTGATACCGAGGTGACTGGAATTGCACGTCGAGCCGATGGTTGGCGGATCTTTACGCGCGCGGGTGAGATAGGCGCCGCCCACGTGGTAAATGCCGCCGGGGCGTGGGCCGACACGATCGCCGCGATGGCGGGCGCGGGCGCGATCGGCATTCAGCCTTATCGCCGAACGATCGCGCAGCTCACGACCGACCCCCCGGTGGCCTCCGATATGCCGTTGATCATGGACGCGCTCGGCCGCTTTTACTTCAAGCCCGAGTCGGGGGGCCGGCTCTGGCTATCACCGCACGACGAAACGCCTGTCGTACCCCACGATGTCGCGCCCGAGGAGCTTGACGTGGCGATCGCGATCGACCGGTTTGAACGTGCGGTCGACTGGCGGGTGGTCCGGCGCGAGCGGGCGTGGTCCGGCCTGCGCAGTTTCGCACCCGATCGCCTGCCGGTTTACGGCTATGATACGCAGGTGCCTGGCTTCTTCTGGTTCGCCGGCCAGGGCGGCTTCGGCATCCAGACCGCGCCCGCGGCCGCAATGCTCGGCGCCGCCTTGCTCCTGGGAGAAGTACCGCCGCACCCGGTCGCCGGCCTTGATCCCGCCCGCTACAGCCCAGCGCGCTTCGCTTAGCCTGATCTGCCGTCGGTCTACCGTTCCCGATAGCGCAGCCGCGCCAGGAAGCGGGTCATGCTGAAGTGGCGATCGAGATCGGGCTTCATTCGTGCCTTGAATTTTTCGAACTTCATGACGTCATCGATCCGCCGGTCCAGGAAGGCCCTGGTATCGGATTGATCCTCGCTGTCATCGTCGAGGAATGCCAGCAAAGTCGCCGCATAGACGCCGCCGAGCGTCAGCCGCTTGGTATAATGCGCCGCACCGGTCGCGTTGTCGCCGGCGAGGCGCCACATCACGTCGGCGGCGCGCCAGCCGAGAGCCAGCCCCATCGCCGCATTGTGGGGGAGGGCGAGGATCGCCAGCGCGCGCCGCAAGGCCTCGCGGTGCGGCTTGACCGCCTCAATCCGCGCGAGCACGAGCGCGGTGATGCGATCGCGCACGCGCATTGTGGCGAGCTTTTCCGGCGGGAGGGAGTCAGCCATATGCCGATCGATCGACGCGAACCAGGCATCGACCATCTGTCCCCCGCCACCCGCAAAAGCGAGTCGCGACCGTTCCGCAGGCACACCCAGCGCGATCGAAGCCGCATCGAGCGCAGCATCGGTCCAGCCTTCGAAGGCAGCTTCGGCAGGCAGCCGATCAGCCAGCGCCATACGCAGTTCATCGAGCGTCATGTCGAGTGGATCGGACATTTTATGCGTTTAGGCTTATCTTCCCCGCAGGCAAAGGCCGCTCGGTTTCGCGCACCAGCAGGACCGCGAATGCAATTGCGACCCCCCCGAAAAGATCGAAGATTGTGAGCCGCTCGCTATAGAATAGCCAGCCGATCGCGGCGGCGACGACAGGCTGGATGAGCAGCATCAGCCCGACCACCAGCGGCGACACGCGGCTGACGGCATACAGGATCAGCCCCTGCCCCACGATCTGGCTGCCCAGCATCATCAGGACGAGCGGCCACCAGAGGCTCGGCCAGATCGGGTCGCCAAAGGCGAGCGCGACGAGCAGCAGCAAGGGCGCCCCCGCCGCGACCGACCATGTCAGCGTCCGCACAGGCCCAAGCGCCGATTGCGCACGATCAATGGCAACGAGATAGGCGGTATAGCATATGCCCGCGAACACGCACAGCAGGTCCCCAACCAGATTTCGCGCCGACAATTCATAGGATCGGCCGAGCAGCATCATGGCGCCGACCATGGCAAGCGCCAGAGCGGCGCCCTGGCGCCGGCTGGGCAAGGAACGTGCGATGATGAAACCATAGAGCGGAAACAGGATTGCGGTCACGTTACCCAGCAGGGTCGCGTTGGCGAGGCGGGTATGGAGTATGCCGAGATGCCAGGCACCGAGATCGGCCGCGAAAAACAGGCCCGACAGCATCGCCGTCATCACCACACCGCGCATATTTGCGCGCATGTTGGGTGGCCGATAAGTGCGTTGGGCCCGCGCCGCTATCAACAATATCGGCATCGCAAGCGCCAGGCGCCAGAAGCCCGATCCAGTCGGACCGACATGGCCATCGGTATAGGCTATGCGAACAAGCCACGGTCCCATCGCCAGGGCAATATTGGCGACCACCAGGGCAAGCACGGCGAGGCGTCCGGAATGGATGTGATCGGTCTGTTGCATCCGCGTCCTTCTAGCGCTCGATCGAGCGGACCGGTAACTGATGGAAAATAGGGGCGCGACGCAAAAAAAAGGGCCGGCGAACCGGCCCTTAAGTCTTAGGAGAGGATGCCTGAAAGGCATGATGAATGTGACTCTAATGGTGCAGTGCCGCAAGGGCTTTTTTGCAGCGCAAGATGCAAATATGGGGAACTTGATTGCGCTTTCTGCATTAGAACGCGCCCAATCCACTGTCCGTTTTACATAAACGATCCCAGAAACGAAAATAGAGACCAAAATTACACCGATAATCGCGGTGATGGCGCTGATGATGGCTGGCTGTGATCAGCCAGCGTCCCACCGGCCCCTGCACGACGAAACGGGGGAAAAGCTCCCATCCCATATGGTTGGTGACGCCCATCACCGTCATGATGGCAAGCACCAGCCCGAGCATGGCAACTTGGATCGGGATCAGGAAGACCAATAAGGGAATGACGGCGGCACCCGTCAAAGCTTCCCACGGATGGAAGCTCATTGCAGCCCACGCAGTCGGGGGACGGCTGGCATGATGGACCGCATGCATTTTCCGGAACGCCCAGGGAAGATGCATGACGCGATGCGTCCAATAAAACCAGCCATCGTGCGCGAGCAGATAGGCGAACAGGGACAAGGGCATCCACCACAATGGAAAGCCATGCGGATCCGTATAAATCCGGGTCCATCCGCGCGCCTGCCAGCCCCACGCGACCAATCCTGCCGGCACCCCATATATAGCGGCCGAGATGAGCGACCATCCGATTTCGTGCCTGATCTGCCTGCCTTGCCCGGCATAAAGACCCGGTTCCCTGAGCCGGGTCGCCAACGCGAAACCTCCGCTCGTCAGCAGATAGCGGATTGCGACGATCGCCGTCATTGCCAATGCCGCGAACAGGATTGAGCCGAACATGGCTGCGCTATAGTCGCGGCCATGCGGCGTGGGTAGAAGCGCGACAATGGCGCCTCCCCTCAAGACCGATCTCCTGATCGCCGGCGGCGGGCTTGCCGGCGGCCTGGTGGCATTGGCGCTCGCGGAGCGGCGCCCTGAAGTCCAGGTCACGATCGTCGAGGCGAGCACGATCGGTGGCAATCATATCTGGTCATTCTTCGACAGCGACATCGC
Source organism: Sphingomonas sp. (assembly GCA_035554515.1). Taxonomy (GTDB): domain Bacteria; phylum Pseudomonadota; class Alphaproteobacteria; order Sphingomonadales; family Sphingomonadaceae; genus Sphingomonas_I. The sequence continues at coordinate 6,889 of DATMIP010000203.1, forward strand.
TCCCGCCGAGCGCTGGCTTGTGGAGCCGCTCATTTGCCACCGCTGGCAGGATCATGAGGTTCGCTTTCCCCGCCACCGCCGGCTTCTCGACGGAGCCTATAATTCGATCGAGTCGCAGCGGCTCGACGAGCGGGTCCGCGCCGCATTGCCCGCAGAGGCGATCATCGCCGCGCAAATCGTGTCGCTCGACCCCAACGGTGCGGTGCTGGCCGACGGCAGGCGGATGGCGGCGACTGGCGTGATCGACGCCCGCGGCATGCGCGATATCGTCATGCTCGATCTCGGCTGGCAGAAATTCGTCGGCAAGTTGTTGCGGCTGGCCTCGCCGCACGGCCTGACGCGCCCGGTGATCATGGACGCCACGGTCGATCAGTCCGACGGTTATCGCTTCGTCTATCTGCTGCCTTTCGGGCCCGATCGGATCTTCGTTGAAGACACTTACTACGCGGCGACGCCCGATCTGGACGAACCGGAGGTTGGCGAACGGATCGCGCACTATGCGTCCCGCCAGGGCTGGACGATTATCGAGATCGAACGCGCGGAACAGGCGGCATTGCCGATCGCGATGGGCGGCGACTTCGACAAATTGTGGCCCGATCACGACCAGGTGCCGCGCGTCGGCATGGCGGCGGGATCGTTTCAGCCGATGACGGGCTATTCATTGCCCGACGCAGTCCGCGCCGCCGGATCGATCACGGGGCTCGCCGATCTGTCGTCACGCACTCTCCACCAGGCGTTGCGTAAACAGGCATGCGAAATCTGGGCGTCGCGCGGTTTCTATCGACTGCTTGCGCGCATGCTGTTCCGCGCGGCTGATCCGCCCGAACGCTACCGCCTGCTCGAACGCTTCTATCGGCTCGACCCCGCGTTGATCGGCCGTTTCTATGCCGGCCGCTCGACCTTCGCCGACAAGGCACGGATACTGATCGGAAAGCCGCCCGTGCCCTTGCGTCGCGCGTTCGGTGCGCTCAGGGAGCGTTGATGGCTGACAGGAAGACGGCGGCAGTGATCGGCGCCGGATTTGGCGGGCTCGCCCTGGCGATCCGACTGCAATCGGCGGGCGTCGCCACCACAATCGTCGAAGGCCGCGACAAGCCCGGCGGCCGCGCCTATTTCTGGGAGCGCGACGGCTTCGTCTTCGATGCCGGCCCGACGGTGATCACCGATCCCCTTTGTCTGGAGGAATTGTGGGCGCTGACCGGCCACCGGTTGGCCGAAGACGTAACCCTGCTGCCGGTCAGCCCATTCTACCGGCTCAACTGGCCTGACGGCACCAATTTCGATTATTCGAATGACGAGCCCGCGCTGCGTGCCGAGATCGCCAAGCTCAATCCCCGTGACGTGGCGGGTTATGCAAAGTTCCTCGATTATGCCGCGGGCGTCTATCGCGAGGGCTATGAGAAACTCGGCCATGTCGCGTTTCTCGACTTCGCGTCGATGATCAAGGCCGCGCCGAAGCTGGCCAGATATCAGGCGTGGCGTTCAGTCTATTCGATCGTCTCTTCCTTCGTCGAGGATGAACGTCTGCGCCAGGCGCTGAGCTTTCACACCCTGCTGGTCGGCGGCAATCCGATGAGCACCAGCGCGATCTATGCCTTGATCCACAAACTGGAGAAGGAAGGCGGCGTGTGGTTCGCCAAGGGCGGCACCAATGCGCTGGTCGCCGGCATGGTCAGGCATTTCGAGCGACTCGGCGGCACGATAAGGCTCGGTGATCCCGTCGCGCGGATCGACACGATCGGCGACCGCGTAACAGGCCTCCGGACGGAAAGCGGATGGGCCGCGCCGTTCGACATGATCGCGTCCAATGCCGATATCATGCACAGCTATCGCGATCTGCTCGGCCACAGCGAGCGGGGCGAGCGAGCCGCGCGCGCGCTCGACAGGAAGCGCTTCTCCCCGTCCCTCTTCCTCGTCCACTTGGGCGTGCGCGGCAGCTGGCCTGACATCCCCCACCACATGATCCTGTTCGGCCCGCGTTACGGACCGCTGCTGAAGGACATCTATCAGCATGGCGTGTTGCCGGCGGATTTCTCGCTCTATCTCCACCATCCCAGCGTTACCGATCCGGCGATGGCACCCGAAGGCCATTCGACCTTTTACGCGCTTGCGCCGGTGCCGCATCTCGGCAAGGCGCCGCTGGACTGGGAATCGCTGCAGGACCATTATGCCGATACGATCATCGACGAAATCGAACGCCGCCTGATGCCGGGGCTGCGCGAGCGGATCGTGACGCGGTTCCACTATACGCCGGTCGATTTCAGCCGCGACCTGAACGCCCATCTTGGATCGGCCTTCAGCCTCGAGCCGATCCTGACGCAATCGGCCTGGTTCCGGACACATAATCGCGACGACGCGCTGCATAACCTTTATTTCGTCGGCGCCGGCACGCATCCCGGTGCGGGAATTCCGGGTGTCGTCGGTTCGGCCAAGGCGACCGCCAAATTGATGCTGGAGACGCTCGGGTGAAGCGCATTGCGGTTTACTGCGGATCGGCCAGCCCGGCCGACCCGCTCTATCTCGAATCTGCGCGCGCGGTCGGCGCAGCGCTGGCGGCGCGCGGCATAAGCCTGGTGTATGGCGGCGGGAGGCTCGGGTTGATGGGCGCTGTCGCGGATGCGGCGCTCGCGGCGGGCGGCGAGGTTATCGGCGTCATTCCCAAGGCACTGGTCGCGCTCGAAGTAGCGCACAAAGGGCTGACCGAACTCCAGATCGTCGACACGATGCACGAGCGCAAACAGGCCTTCACCGATTTGTCCGACGCCTTCCTCACCTTGCCGGGAGGCACCGGCACGATGGACGAGCTTTGGGAGGCGCTGAGCTGGGCGCAGCTCGGCTATCATTCAAAGCCGGTCGGATTGCTCAATGTCGGCGGCTATTATGATGGCATCATCGCCTTCTGGCGAATGAGCCAGCAGGTCGGCTTTGTCCGCCCGCAGCATGCGGGTCTGCTCATTTCCGGCGCCGACCTCGACGGCTTGCTCGCCCAAATGGCGGCGAACGAGCCGATCAGGCCGATCACAAGCATGCGCGCGGACGAACTTTGACGTTCGACCGGGCGGCTCTGGTTGACCATGCGCGTCGATCGATAGCGCATGGATCCAAGTCGTTCGGCATGGCTTCGACCCTGTTCGACCGTGCTACCCGCGAACGTGCATGGTTGCTTTATGCCTGGTGCCGCGCCTGCGACGATCTCGCCGACGGACAGGAGATGGGTCATGGCATGCAGGGAGTTGCCGATCCGGCGGCGCGGCTTGCCACGATCCGCGAACGCACCGCCCTGGCACTGGCGGGCGAGCCGAGCGGCGATCCGGCGTTTGACGGCTTCGGTGTGGTCGCGCGCGAATGTGCCATCCCGGCGGCGCTGGCGGGCGATCTGATCGCGGGCTTCGCGCTCGATGCCGAGGGTTGGCGGCCGCATGCGGAAGACGATCTCTATCGCTATTGCTACCATGTTGCGGGCACGGTCGGCGTGATGATGGCATTGGTGATGGGCGTCTCGCCCGATGACGACGCGACGCTCGACCGCGCATGCGACCTGGGCCTCGCATTCCAGCTCGCCAATATCGCGCGCGACATAGGCGAGGATGACGCCGCCGGACGCTGCTACCTGCCGGTCGAATGGCTGGAAAATGAGAAAATGGACGGAAACGAACTGATGGATCTGGCCTCCCGGCCGCGTTTGGCCGTACTTGCCAGGCGGCTGGCGGCCCGATCGGCCGACTATGAGGCGAGCGCGCGCGTCGGCGCCGCCGCGCTTCCATTCCGCGCGGCGTGGGCAGTGCTGGCCGCGGCGGGTATTTATGGCGGGATCGCGCGCGAAGTCGCGAAGGGCGGGGAGCGGGCCTGGGATCGGCGCGTGTCGACGAGCAAGGCGGCCAAGGTCGGTTGGGTAGCGAGGTCGTTTGCGCAGGTGCTGGTTCGGCGCGGTGGGGCCAGCCGCCCCTCGCACCTATGGACGCGGCCGAAGGTATAATGATCCCGTCGCCGCGGCGTAGGCCAGGGCTGCGTGCGGACATCGCGGCACTTTAATCTCCAGCGGCCCCGACCTCCGCCGGGGCGACCGGGCTTGCTGCGCGCACGCCTACCCGCCCGCGCTTCGCGAGTTCAGCCTTCAGAGCCTCCGGGCGCGGCGCCACCAGAAAGCCGAAGCTGACGCTCCCTTCCCTGGTTTCGACCACATGGTGCAGGCGGTGCGCCTGGACGATGCGCTTCATATAGATGGAACGCGCAACGAAGCGGCCGGGCAGGCGCTGGTGCACGATCCAGTCGTGAAAGCCGAAATAGATCGCGCCATAAGCGGCGATGCCGGCGCCGATCCAGGTGCTTCCGGGCCACCAGCCGAGCTGGACGCCGCCGAGCAGCAGGATGAAGGAGGGAATAGCAAAAATCGCCGCGTAGAGATCGTTCAGTTCCCATATGCCGATACGCGGACGATGATGGCTGGCGTGCAGGAACCAGCCCGGCCCATGCATCACCCAGCGGTGCGCGGCATAAGCTACGCCTTCCATCACGGCGATCGTCAGCACGAACAGGAACAGGCCGGAGAGGAGCGACATTAGCCCGATATAGGCGCACGGCGCGCATTCAGCCATCCGTCAGGTAGCATGGCGCTTAGCGCTGCCGACCCGTGGAGATGGCCATGAAGCGTGCCTTGTTCGTGATCCCCCTGCTCGCCCTCACCGGCTGCGCGGTTACGCCCGAACAGCGCGTCAATGCCGCGCTGCGCCAGGCCGGCGTGCCAGCGCGCATCGCCAGCTGCATGGCCGAGCGGATGGTGGACAAGCTTTCGATCGCGCAGCTCAAGGAATTGAAAGCGCTCGCAAAGACCGACGAGCCCGGCGAAAGGATGAGCGCGAGGCACATATTGAAGCGCGTCGCCGCGATCGGCGATCCGGAGGTCGTCGGCGTCACCAGCCGCGCCGCGATCGGATGTTATATCGCTGGATGAGCCTTCCTTAGGAAGCCGGAACCGGCTTTCCGCGACATAGCCGGTCTTTGCCTTGAGGGCGCGGCTGTGTAGAGGACGCCCCATTCCTCTCCCCGAGTCCGCACAGGAATCGCTCTCACATGAACATCCACGAATATCAGGCCAAGGAAGTGCTCGCCAAGTTCGGGGTCGCCATCCCGCTCGGCTTCGCCGCGATGAGCGTCGACGAGGCTGTCGCGGCAGCCGGCAAATTGCCCGGGCCACTTTATGTCGTGAAGTCGCAGATCCACGCCGGCGGACGCGGCAAGGGCAAATTCAAGGAACTGGGCCCGGATGCCAAGGGCGGCGTGCGGCTATCCAGGACGATCGATGAGGTTCGCGCCAACGCGACCGACATGCTCGGCAACACGCTGGTCACGATCCAGACCGGCGAACATGGCAAGCAGGTCAACCGTCTCTACGTCACCGACGGCGCCGATATCGCGAGGGAATATTACCTCTCGATGCTGGTCGACCGGGCCAGCGGCCGCATCGCGATGGTCGTCTCGACCGAAGGCGGCATGGATATCGAGACCGTCGCGCATGACACGCCTGAGAAGATCCGTACGATCACGATCGATCCCGCCGAGGGCTTCCAGCCGCATCACGGGCGCGCGGTCGCCTTCGCACTCAAGCTGACCGGCGATTTGAACAAGCAGGCGATCAAGGTCGCGGGGCAGCTTTATGATGCCTTTGTCAGCACCGACATGGCGATGCTTGAGGTCAATCCGCTCGTCGAGACGACCGACGGCAAACTGCTCGTGCTCGACGCCAAGGTCAGCTTCGATTCGAACAGCCTGTATCGCCATCCCGACATTCTCGCGCTGCGCGACGAGACCGAAGAGGATCCGGCCGAGGTCGAGGCGTCGAAATACGACCTCGCCTACATCAAGCTCGACGGCAATATCGGCTGCATGGTCAACGGCGCCGGCCTTGCCATGGCGACGATGGACATCATCAAGCTCAACGGCGCCTTCCCGGCCAATTTCCTCGACGTCGGCGGCGGCGCTTCGAAGGAGAAGGTGACCGCGGCGTTCAAGCTTATCCTTTCCGACCCGGCGGTGAAAGGCATCCTCGTCAATATCTTCGGCGGGATCATGCGTTGCGACATCATCGCGGAAGGCATCATCGCCGCGGCTAAGGAAGTGAATTTGTCGGTGCCGCTGGTGGTCCGTCTCGAGGGCACCAACGTGGAGCAGGGCAAGCAAATCCTGGCCGGATCGGGCCTGCCGATCGTCGCAGCCGACGACCTTGGCGACGCGGCGCGCAAAATCGTTGCGCAAGTGAAACAAGCGGCGTGATGCAACAACCCGCTCAAACTGATTGAAGACCAAGTAGCTGCGTGGCGCCGTTACTCGATCGCTGCTCAGGACGAGCGAAAAGAGAGTGGATCAAGGGTAGGCAGCTGCTTTACCGATGCTGCCATCGGTCGCTCATGACCGGCGGGTTTCGACCCGTTTTGGCTGTGGAGAAGTGATGTGAAGGTGCTCGTCCCGGTGAAACGGGTGATCGACTATAATGTAAAGCCGCGCGTCAAGATGGACGGAAGCGGCGTCGATCTCACCAACGTCAAGATGTCGATGAACCCGTTCGACGAGATTGCGGTGGAAGAAGCCATCCGGCTCAAGGAAAAGGGCGTCGCTACCGAGATTATCGCGGTCTCGGTCGGCCCGCAGAAGGCGCAGGACACGCTTCGCACCGCCCTGGCGATGGGCGCCGATCGCGCGATCCTGATCATGACCGACGAACAGGTCGAGCCGCTCGGCGTGGCCAAACTGCTGAAAGCGGTGATGGACGAGGAACAGCCCGGACTGGTGCTGCTCGGCAAGCAGGCGATCGACGACGATTGCAACCAGACCGGCCAAATGCTGGCGGCGCTGGCGGGGCGTCCGCAAGGCACGTTCGCGAGCAAGATCGAGATCAGGGGCGAGCAGGTCGAAGTCACGCGCGAGGTCGATGGCGGGCTCGAGACGGTCAGCCTGGCGCTGCCGGCGATCGTCACGACCGACCTGCGCCTCAACGAGCCGCGCTATGCGAGCCTGCCCAATATCATGAAGGCCAGGACCAAGCCGATGGCGCAGAAGACAGCCGCAGATTATGGCGTCGACATCGCTCCGCGCCTGATCACGCTCAAGGTCGTCGAGCCGTCCAAGCGAGAAGCAGGGGTCAAGCTCGGCTCGGTCGATGAGCTTGTGGGCAAGCTCAAGGATCTGGGAGTGGTCGGATGAGCGTGCTTGTATTGATCGAGCATGAAGGTGGCGCCATCAAGGATGCGTCGCTCGCCACCATCACCGCCGCTGCGCAGATGGGCGAGGTCCACGCGCTCGTTGCCGGCGCGGGCGACGAAGCGAGGCAAGCCGCCGAGGCAAGCGCAAGGGTGGCCGGGATCGCAAGGGTGCTGCTCGCCGACGACGCAGCATATGCGCGGATGCTGGCGGAGAATGTCGCGCCCCTGATCGTATCGCTCATCGCCGATCATGATGCCCTGCTGTGCAATGCGACGTCGATCGGGAAGAATATCGCTCCGCGCGTGGCCGCGATGCTGGATGTGATGCAAATATCGGACGTGCTGTCGGTGGAGGGACCCGACACCTTCACCCGCCCGATCTATGCCGGCAATGCGATAGCGACGGTCAAATCATCCGACGCCAAGAAGATATTGACGGTGCGCGGTACCGCCTTTGCCAAAGCCGCGACGTCGGGGGGCGGCGCGAGCATCGAGACGGTGAGCGGCCCGGTCGACGCCAGGCTGTCGCGCTTCCTCGGCTGCGAGACGTCGAAGTCGGAGCGGCCCGAGCTGACTTCGGCCAAGCTGGTCGTATCCGGCGGCCGCGCGCTCGGCTCGGCCGAGCAGTTCCATGCGCTGATCGATCCGCTCGCCGACAAGCTGCACGCCGCTGTCGGTGCGAGCCGGGCCGCGGTCGATGCGGGCTATGCCCCCAATGATTATCAGGTCGGGCAGACGGGCAAGATCGTGGCGCCCGAAATCTATGTCGCGATCGGGATTTCAGGCGCGATCCAGCATCTTGCCGGCATGAAGGATTCCAAGGTCATCGTCGCGATAAACAAGGATGAAGACGCGCCCATCTTCCAGGTCGCCGATCTCGGCCTCGTCGGCGATCTCTTCCAGATCGTTCCGGAACTGACCGCCAGGCTTTGAGGCAGCCGGTAACGGCGCATTAATGAGTGAAGGGCTAACCCGGCAAGGCTAGGGGGAGCGAGCACTGGATCGATTGCGCAATGTCGCTGTGCTGCAGCGTTTTCGAGTCTCCGACGTTAACCCGCCGGTACCGATTGCTTGGCTGGGGAGCAGGAAGTGTCGCTGAGCTATTTCTCGCCGGCTCCGCGCCCCGCCAATGAACGCGAGCGCCAGCGCGCGGTTGACGAATCCGGGATATTGCGAGCCCCGCCGGATCCCACGCTGCACCAGCTTGTCGCCTCGGTGGCCAAGCTGCTCGAGGTACCCGTGGCAGGAATATCGATCATCGATCGTGATCGCATGTGGTTTGCCGCACGGATCGGGATCCATGAACTTGAAGCCTCGCGCGCCATTTCCTTCTGCGCCTATGCCATTCTCAACCCCCACGAGCCGTTGATCATCCCGAACGCGATCGAGGACGACCGGTTCGAGGGTAATCCCTTTGTCCATCACGGTCTTCGCTTCTATGCCGGGATGCCGGTTCTGGGGAAGAACGGCCTTCCGATCGGCGCGCTATTTGGCGCCGATATGAAGCCACGTCAGAAGCCGGTGCCACTCACGACCCTCGCCAGGCTTGCCCACCGGGCGAGCCAAGCCATCGCGGAAATCGAATCGCAGCACTGAATTTTCGGATCAGCCGCGGATCCGGCGAAAGTGCCGTAACGGCGTTTACGACAATCCTACTTGATCGGACGGATCACGAATCCGGTCTGGTGGAGGAATGGCCCAGGAATTGCTGGCCGCCCGCAAATGCGGCGATGGGCGCGCGAAGCCGGCTGAGAAAGATCGCGGCCAGCTCGCTTGGATGGAAAGCGGTCGGTTCGACGACCGACGCCATCATCATCGCCACCAGCCGTTGGGCTTGCGCCGCGGGCTCATCGACCAGAAGCATGTTACCGTGCGCCTGCTGCAATAGGCAACGCTCGACCGCCCATTCGAGCGGAAGGGTCACGCGCTCGCGGTAGAGAGCCGCCAGCCACGGCAGTTCGGCGCCGTCGCGTGCCACCGCCGAACGGAGCTGCATGTGGGCGTCGCCGGCGAGAGCGCGGCAGGTTTCACCAACGAAATGCTCGATCGCCGTTTGTAAAGGCAGGCTGCGGCTGATCTCACGCGGCAATGCAGCCTCGACCTCGCCGACCAGTTCGAGGCGCACGGCGCGATAGAGATCGGTCCGATCCTCGAACTGGTTATAAAGCGTACGCCGGCTGAGGCCGGCCGCCTTTGCCACGCGCTCGACCGAGAAGCTGCGATAGCCGTGACTGCGCAGCACCTCGCGTGCCGCGGCCAGCGCGCGACGGCGCGCACGATATTGTCCGTCATCGGCGGGACTATGGGTCATGGGGCGAAACTAACCCCGATCGTCCGATTTGCTATTTACCGAGATGTGAACGCCCGCATGGCGCGCGTGAAGCGACGCGGCGCGGCCGTGAACCTTATCAACGGTCATAGTCGACCCACGAACTGCACGGCTCGATGTTTACGCGGGGCCATGCGACCACGTAGCAGAGGCTATGGGTCCGGTTTACACATCGTTGGACAATTACACCGGCCTCTCGCCCAACCGTGTGGCGACCCTGACGATCCTGCTTTGCTGGCTGACGCAGTTCGTGCTGCTCACCGCCCAGATGGCGGCCGCCGAAATCGCGTGGGGCATGCCGGTAATGACGCGCCCGGAAATGATCGCACGCGGGGCGGTCACGGCGATCGGCATCCTTCTTTCGATCGGCATGGCCGTGCTGTTGCGCAGGCTGCGCGAAACCCCGCTCGGCACGCGCATCGCGGTGGCCGCGTTGCTCGCGGTATTCGGATCGCTGCTGCACGCGCTCGGTAATTTTCAGGTGTTCACGGTCTTCATGCCCGAAGAATCGATGAAGCGGGCAAGCATCGCCTCTTATCTCGCCGCGACGACCGTCTGGTTCTGGACCTACGGGACGATCGCGGCGCTGCTGCTGGTCATATATTATCATGCCGATCTGCGCGAACGCGATCGCCGGCTGGCGCAGCTGCGCACGGTTGCGCAATCCGCCCAGATCAAGGCGCTGCGCTATCAGATCAATCCTCACTTCATGTTCAACACGCTCAATTCGATCGCATCGCTCGTCGGCCGCAAGCAAGCGGACGAGGCCGAGGCAATGGTCGAAAATCTGTCGGAATTCCTCCACACGACGCTGCAGCTCAATCCGGAGGACGATATCCCGCTCTCACGTGAGCTGGAGCTGCAGCAGCTTTACCTTCGGATCGAAGCCGCGCGCTTTCCAAACCGGCTTGTAGTGGATGTCGACGTACCCGACGATCTGCGCGGGCTGCTTGTGCCCAGTCTGATTACCCAGCCATTGATCGAAAATGTCATCAAGCATGTGGTACGAAAGAGCACGACGCCGATCGATCTGCGCATCGTCGCGCGAACCGTGGCGAACAATCTGGAGCTCACGATCCGCAACAGTTTCGGCGACGCGCCCGATCATTTGCGCGGACCACCGGGTATCGGGCTGGCCAATGTCAATGAGCGGCTGACGATGCGCTACCCCGGCGCGAGCCACTGCCTGGCCATATCGGATGACGGGGCTTTCTATGTGCGGCTGCTGATGCCTGCCGTCAAAGCGGAGCTGGCGCCTTGAGGATAGCCGTCTGCGACGACGAAATTCTCGCCATCGAGCGCCTGGTCCGGATGCTTTCGCGGATCGACGGGCTGAGCGTTGAGGGCACCGCCCAAAATGGCCGCGACGCCCTGGCACTGGTTTCGCAAATCGCGCCGGATGCCATTTTTCTGGACATCGAGATGCCCGCGCTCGATGGGTTCGACGTGGTCGAGGCGCTCGCCGCGGACGCCGGCGGCGCGCCGCCGCCGTTGATCGTGTTCGTCACCGCCTTCCCCCAATTTGCGGCGCACGCCTTCGATACCGGTGCGATCGATTTCCTGATCAAGCCCGTCCGCTTTGCGCGCCTGGAGACGGCGGTGGCGCGCCTACGCGAAGTCCGCGACCAGCGGGATGCGCGCCGCCGATTGATCGAGCTTGCAAGCCAGTTGAATTCATTGCGCGCCGAGGGGCGCGACATAAGCGCGCCTTCGAACGAGATCTGGGTCCATCGCCGCGCCGAGCGAATTCGGGTCGATCTCGACACGATCGGCATGGTACGCGCCGAGGGCGAATATGTGCGGCTGTTCGTAGGCGACCAGACATTCCTCCATCGCGCCTCGATCGGCTCGATCGCGGCGCGGCTCGATCCGGTCCGGTTCATGCGGGTGCATCGTTCCCATATCGTGCGGCTCGATCTCATCAGCCGGATCCGCCGCAAATCAGCCGGGGGCTATGTCCTGCAGCTGGCCGATGCCAGTGAAATTCCGCTGGGCCGCCTCTACCGCGCGGATTTGCTGAAGCATGCAAATGGCAAGTCCGCTTTATTATAAGTATATCAGATGTTTATGTAAACGCGTCCCTTGCGCGATGATGGACCGCAGGCTCATTGACTGAAGCGGCGCGGCGGGTGAAGTTGCGCCGCTGCGGGTCAGCGGGACCGGTCGATGAGGATTTGGCTTGGCCATGTTGACCGACTTGGCTGAGCAATCCTCCCTCCGCCCCCCGCGCCGACAAATGGCGCTTTACCTGATGCTCGGCTTTTCCGCCGGGCTGCCGCTCTACATGTTTTCGACGGTGCTGGCGTTGCGTCTGGCAAGACATGGCGTGGGGCTGGTTACGATCGGTTTCTTCGCGTGGGTAGCGCTGCTTCCGACCTTCAAGTTCACCTGGGCGCCTTTCGTCGATCGATGTGTAGTCCCGGGCTTTGGAGCTTTCTGGGGCAAGCGGCGCGGCTGGATCATGCTTGCCCAGCTTGGGATCTTTGCGTCGATGGCCGCGATGGCGTTCACCGCGGCCGATCGTTCATTGCCCCTCACGGCGCTTTTCGCCGTCCTGCTCGCCTTCTGGACGACCACATTGGAGATCGCAGCCGATGCATGGCGGATCGAACTCGCCCCTACGAAGGAACTGCAGGGCCCGATCGTTGCGGCCAGCCTGTGGGGCTATCGGGCGGCGATGGTCGCGGCCGGGAGCGTCGCACTCCTCATCGCCGACAATGCCGGATGGACCTGGGCTTATCTGACGATTGCCGGGGCGGCATTGGCCCCCTTCCCGATCATGGCGAGCATGCCGCCCAGCGCCCCACATGGCGGACGCCGGAGCGCCGCGCTCGCGATCGGCCTGGTCAGCGGCGTGCCGATCCTGCTTGGCACCGGGGCGGCGGTCGCGGCGATCGGGTGGCTCCTATTGCGGACGGCAGGGCTGATCGGGATCAGCGATCGGACCAACGTCACGCCGGCCGTGCTCATCATCTGCTTGCTCCCGTTCGCCATGCTCGCGCTAGGCCTGCCGTGGATCCGCCGGCTGCCGGAAACGAGCCGCGCACGCAGTTCGACCGTGACCGGACCCTATGTCGATCTGTTCTGGCGGCTGGGTTATGCGGCCCTACCGGTGCTGGCATTCGTTTCGATCTATCGAATGGGTGACGTGCTCACCATCGCGCTGTCGAAACCGCTGGAGAATGCCGCCCATTATAGCCTCACCCAGATCGGCTGGGCCGACGGATGGGTAGCCCTGCCGTCGGCGATCATCGGGGTCGCGACCGGCGGCTGGCTGGCGGCACGTTTTCACCTGATCTGGATGCTAGCGGTCGGGGCCGCCTGCTCGGCGGCGGGCAACTGGATTTTCGTGTGGCTTTGGTACCAGCCGCCGAGCGACTTCGCGATCGCGATCGCGACGGGGCTGGATCAGTTCGCGCACGGGCTCGAAAGCGCGATATTCGTCGTCTATCTGTCGCTGCTGGTGAACCCACGCTATCCCGGCGCGCAATATGCCCTTTTGTCCGGCTTTGCATTCCTGGTGCCGCGATTGTTGGCGGGCGCGAGCGGATCGATCCAGGCTCAGATAGGCTATAGTGGGTTTTTCTGGATGTCGGGCGCGTTGAGCGCGGCCGCGATAGTCTTCCTGCCCTTCATCGCTCGTGTGAAGCCCCGAGCCGTACCGATCGTAGCGGGCGGATAGACCATCCTGCCCGGCCCTTTTGCGATCGCATGGCGGGGGCGCTGCTGGGGTGATTGCTCAATCCGTGATAAGGCTCCGCGCCCTCGCCTGCAAACTGCGCAAGCAAGGCAAATGTCGCAAGCGACGCAGGAGTCGATATGCCGCGCAGGACGTTGGTACTGCTGGTCGAGGATGACGAGATCATCCGCGAATTCGTGCAGACGTCGCTGGAGGATGCCGGAATGGGCGTCGTCATGGCCGATCATGGCGGTGACGCCATCCGGCTGCTCGATTGCCCCGACGATCCGGTCCAGGTGCTTGTGACCGACGTCCGCCTCGGCGAAGGGCCCGACGGATGGGCGGTCGCGCGCTACGCACGCAAGCTGCGCCCGGATCTGGCAGTCGTTTATTTCAGCGGCCAAAGCGCCGCCGACTGGCCGTCCGAGGGCGTTCCGAAAAGCGCCTTTCTGCAGAAACCGTTCGGGCCGGCGCAGATCATCGCGGCGGTTCAGGAGACGTTACCCTCCAGCCTTGGCTCGCCTTCACCCAATTCCTGAGCGGTCCTCCGCCAAAAGCTGGCAAAATGTCATCGATCGGCAACATAGTGGCGCGAACTGGCGTGATTTGCGGGAGGATTTGATGGCACGGGCGGGAAAATGGATCGCGGCTGCCGGCCTGGCATTCGCTGCTGTCAGTGCCATCGCGGGCACGTCCGCCCCGCCGCAGCCCAAATTGATCGTCGTGATCGCGGTCGATCAGCTTTCGGACGAACTGTTCCGGCAATATCGCGCTTCGTTTACCGGCGGCCTGAAGCGGCTGGGCGACGGCATCGCGTTCACCGGCTACCAAAGCCACGCCGCGACCGAGACCTGCCCCGGCCACTCGACGATCCTGACAGGGCATCATCCAAACGCGACCGGGATCGTCGCCAACACCTGGTTCGACGTGAAAAGCGGGTCGAGCATCTATTGCGTGGCGGTACACGGTACCGCCGATCCCGATGCGCGCGGGCCGCAGAATCTGCGCGTTTCAACCTTTGGCGACTGGCTGAAACAGGCGCAACCGGGAGCGCGCGTCATCTCCATTTCCGGCAAGGATCGCGCCGCGATCATGCTTGGCGGACACAAAGCGGATGCCGTTTACTGGTGGAAGGAGGGGGAAGGATTTGCTACCTCATCCTATGCCGGGCCCGCCACAGCGGCGGTGACAGGGCCCGCGCAGGCCTTCAACAAGGATATATATACACGCTGGAAGGCCGCGCTGCCGCAATTGTGGCCCGTCGACAGTTCCGCTGCCTGTCGCGCGCTCGAAAGCCCCCATCTGTTCGGCAAATTGCAGCTTTCAGGCAAGGTGCCGCCGGAAGCGCCGAACACCAATGGCGATTTCCTCGGCAGTTCGGACTTTCAGGGTCAGTTGCGCGCCTCTCCCACGTTCGACGCGGTCACGCTCGACTTTGCCGGCGAGGCAATCGAGCGGCTCAAGCTGGGTGGCGGGGCGGCGACCGATCTGCTCGCAATCAGCCTTTCGTCGACCGATTATGTCGGCCACCGTTACGGCAATGGCGGTGCCGAAATGTGCGTCCAGATGGCGGCGCTCGATCGCGCGCTCGGAACTTTCGTGGCCAGGCTCGACGGCCTGGGCGTACCCTATGTGGTGGCGCTGACTGCCGATCATGGCGGCATCGATGCGGCCGAACGCGCGGCGGAACATGGCCTGGATGCGCATCGCATCGATCCCACCGCGTTTACGAAAGCGTTGAACGATGCGCTCAAGGCGCAGCTGAAGCTGGCCTATGATCCGATCGTCGGTGACGACCCGCAACAGCTGACGATCAATGTCGGCCCGGACGAGACGCTGCGGGCGTCGGTACGCGACGCGGCCGTCGCGTGGCTGAAGCAGCGGCCGGAGGTTGCCGCCGTCTTCACCGCGGACGAAACTGCTGCGGCCGCGCCGCCGCCGGGAAAAACGGCCGACCAGCTTTCGGTCGTCGAGCGCTTCCACGAAAGCTATGACAAGGACCGCAGCGGCGACATCCAGGTCGAATTCTCCCGATATGCCAGTTTCGGAACGCCGCGCGGACCCGGCGATACCGTTGCCGGCCACGGTTCGCCGTGGGATTATGACCGTCGTGTACCTGTTTTGTTCTGGTGGCCCGGAATAGCCGCCGAGCAGCGAAGCGATCCGGTCGAGACGGTCGATATCGCACCGACCCTTGCCGCGATCGCGCGCGTGCCTGCGCCCCAGGTCGACGGCAAATGCCTCGTTTCGGTAGCGCCCTGCCCGTAGCGCGAGGCCGGTTTGACTTGGCTGCGCGGAGCGCGCACCCAACGGGAATGCGAGACTATGAAGACCAATTGATTGCGCTTCAGTGTGCGCTGGTCCGCACTCAGCAGGCGCTGA
>DATMIP010000204.1:0-3005 GCA_035554515.1 Sphingomonas sp.
GGAGGGGCGTCCGCATTGGGCGGCGTCAGCGATCGGCCAAGACAAGGAATTGCGCACCATGCCGCTGTACGAGCATGTGTTTCTGGCGCGTCAGGACCTGGCCCAAGCCCAGGTAGACGCGCTGGCGGAGACCGCCACCAAGATCATCGAGGACAATGGCGGCAAGGTCGTCAAGACCGAGACCTGGGGTCTTCGCAGCATCGCCTATCGGATCGCCAAGAATCGCAAGGCGCATTATGTAATGCTCGAAATCGACGCGCCGACCGGCGTTGTCGCCGAGCTCGAGCGCCAGCTTGGCATCAACGAAGATATCATCCGCTTCATGACGGTGCGGGTCGACGAGCATGAAAACGGCCCGTCGGCGATGATGCGTCGTGGTGAGCGCGACCGCGAGCGTGGTGGCCGCGGTGACCGTGGTGACCGTCCGGACCGTGGCGACCGGGGCGACCGCCCCCGCCGCGACGACCGCGACGAGCTGGCCGCGTAAAGGGGAGTAGAGCAAATGGCCCGTGCATTTTTCCGCCGCCGCAAGAGCTGCCCCTTCTCCGCGAAGGACGCGCCCCGGATCGACTATAAGGACGTCAGGTTGCTCCAGGGCTTCGTGTCCGAGCGTGGCAAGATCGTTCCCAGCCGCATCACCGCGGTTTCCGCAAAGAAGCAGCGCGAGCTCGCCCAGGCGATCAAGCGTGCCCGTCATATCGGGCTGCTTCCCTACATCGTTAAGTAAGGAGCGACACGCATGGACGTGATCCTGCTTGAGCGCGTCGAAAAGCTCGGCGCCATCGGCGACGTCGTTTCTGTGAAGAACGGCTTTGCCCGCAATTATCTTTTGCCCAACAAGAAGGCGCTCCGCGCCAACGAAGCCAACAAAAAGGTGTTCGAAAGCAACCGCGCGCAGATCGAGGCTGACAATGCTTCGCGCCGCGCGGATGCCGAAAAGGCTTCGAAGGGCATCGACGGCAAGACGCTGACCCTGATTCGTCAGGCATCGAACACCGGCCAGCTTTATGGATCGGTGTCGGCCCGCGATCTCGCCGATCTGCTCGCGGCCGACGGCACGCGCGTTGCCAAGAACCAGATCGTGCTCGACAAGCCGATCAAGGCGATCGGCGTGAACATCGTCCGCGTCGCGCTCCACCCGGAGGTGTCCGTGACGATCAAGGTCAATGTCGCGCGTTCGCCTGAAGAGGCCGAGCTCCAGGCGCAGGGCGTGGACGTCATGGCGCAGATGTTCGAGCGCGATGAGGCTGGCTTCACCGAGGATTATGATCCGAACGCGGAGCCGGGCGAAATCGCGGTCGACGCCCCAGCCGAAACCGGCGAAGCGCCTGCTGCTGACGCCTGATCTGGGCGCTCTGAAATGATAAAGGCCGTTCGGACCATGTCCGGACGGCCTTTATCATTCTCGCCCGCGTCGCTGGCTTCAGCGAGCCGCCGCCGTGCCGACGGCTGCTTCCTGGACACCGGCCGCGCGGCCCCGCCCTGCCTGCGCAAACTGCGTCGGAGCCGAGGCCGGCCGGGCGCCGCGCTGCTTTCCTGCGGTCGCGACCCAATCGCTCAATTCGCCGGACGCCGCATATTCCGGAACCAATTGTGTCAGCATCAGGCGAATTGCCGCGGCGTCCTGCGCGTCGATCACCGCCGCGAGCTTGACGAGTCGCTCGCGCAGAACGGCCCACGGCAGGAAGGCCTCGTTCGCCATCATGATCCTCGGGTGCGCGGTCCGGATCGGATCATTGCCGATCAACAGCTCCTCGTACAATTTCTCGCCCGGCCGCAATCCTATGATGTCGATCTCGATATCGCCGTCGGGCGTTTCCGGCGAGCGGATCGAAAGGCCCGAAAGCTCGATAATATTGCGGGCGAGGTCGTAGACCCGGACCGGATCGCCCATATCGAGCACGAACACCTCGCCGCCCCTCGCCATGATACCCGCCTGCACAACAAGTTGCGCGGCCTCAGGTATCGTCATGAAATAGCGCGTTATTTCGGGATGCGTGATCGTGACCGGTCCACCCTCACGAATCTGCTGCCTAAATAGCGGTACGACCGACCCGCTCGACCCCAGCACGTTGCCGAAACGGACCATCGCATAACATGTCGTCGGCGATGAAGCAGCGAGCGCCTGAAGGATCAGCTCGGCAAGGCGCTTGGTCGCTCCCATCACATTGGTCGGCCGCACCGCTTTGTCGGTGCTAACCAGCACGAAGCGGGCGACCTCCAGCTCCTGGGCCAACTCCGCCATGACGAGCGTACCAAACACGTTATTGCGGGTACCCTCGACCGGATTATGCTCGACCAGCGGGACATGCTTGTAGGCCGCGGCATGATAGATCGTGGAGGGGCGCCACGCGGCCAGTATCTCCCGCATCCGAGCGCGGTCGGTTACCGATCCCAGCAACGGAATGATGCGGCACGGTTCGTCCGGGGCCAGACGTTCCTCGAGCTCGCGGTGGATGGCGTAGAGCGCGAATTCGGACGAATCGATCAGCAGCAAGGTCGCGGGCGACCCCGCCAATATCTGCCGGCATAGCTCGCTACCGATCGAGCCGCCCGCGCCGGTCACCGCCACGCATGCTTCGGCGAAGAGATTGCGCAATTGTTCCGCGTCGCCGGCCACGCTGTCGCGACCAAGCAGATCCTCGATATCCAGTTCCTTGATGTCACTGGCTTGCACCTTGCCCTGGGCAAGATCCATCAGCCCCGGCAATGTCCGCACGACAACGCCCGCCGAGCGTAGCCGCTCGATCACCTCCCTGCGTCGCCGGCGCGGGACCGACGGCATGGCGACGACGATATCCGCCACCGACAATTTGACGATCAGGGCATCAAGCCGCTTCGGCGAAAAGACCGGGAGGCCGAGGAGGTGGCCACCCTGAAGCGAAGTGTCATCGTCGAGAAAGCCGACCACGCGCATCTGGCGGCTGTTCTCGACAACGCCGGCCAGCTGGCGCCCCGACGATCCGGCACCGTAGATGAGCACGTTCGACGCTGGTCTATCGTTC
>DATMIP010000205.1:0-4601 GCA_035554515.1 Sphingomonas sp.
CGCCAGCTGCGGTCCTAGCCAAACGAGGTTAACGGAGCGTTGTCGGGCTTGCGCAGGCGACCGAAAAAAGCGGGCAGGGCTATCGCTGCGATCAATGCCCCAGCCAAGAGTGCAAAAGCTCCTCGAAACGTTTCCACGAAGGCTATCGACCCTAGCATCAGCGCCACCGCCAACAGCGCCAGCCACAGCCAGCGGGGGCCGGGCCCTCGTCGCTGCGTTACAAACACGCTTCCAGATAAGGCTGATCGAACCCGAACTGCTTGGCCTTTTCCAGCGTGTAGGGCCGCAATCCCATCGATCGATATTCGCCGAGAATCTTGCCGTCGGAGGCCTCGTCGAGATATTCGAATTTGAAAAGCTCCTGGGTGACGATCACCGCCCCCTCCATCCCGATTACCTCGGTGATGTTGGTGACGCGGCGGCTGCCGTCGCGCAGGCGCTTGACCTGGATGACGAGATCGACCGAGTCCGCAATCTGGCGGCTGATCGCTTCCTTCGGCACCTTGATGTCCGACATCATCACCATATTCTCCATACGCGCGAGCGCCTCGCGCGGGGAGTTGGAGTGAAGCGTGCACATCGAGCCGTCGTGGCCGGTGTTCATCGCGGCGAGCATGTCGAAACATTCGGATCCGCGAATTTCGCCCAAGATGATGCGATCCGGCCGCATACGCAGCGCGTTCTTGACGAGGTCGCGGATGGAGATTTCGCCCTGGCCTTCGAGATTGGCGGGGCGCGTCTCGAGCGGCAGCCAGTGCGGCTGCTGCAACCGGAGCTCGGCCGCGTCCTCGATCGTCAGCACGCGCTCGCCCGGATCGATCATCTTCGAAATCGCGTTGAGCATCGTCGTCTTGCCCGAGCCGGTACCGCCCGAAATGACGATGTTGAAACGGCAGGCACCCGCGATCTTGAGCGCGGTCGCCATCTTGTCCGACATCGAGCCGCCCTTGGCCATCATGTCGAGCGTGATCGGCTTGGCCGAAAATTTACGGATCGAGATGGCCGTCCCGCGCAGGCTCAGCGGAGGGACGATCACATTGACGCGGCTGCCGTCGGCAAGGCGCGCATCGGCGAGCGGGGTGGTCTGATCCACGCGCCGGCCGACCTTCGAAACGATGCGCTGCGCGATCTGGAACAGATGCTCCTCGTCGCGGAACTGGACGGCGGCAAGCTCAAGCTTGCCCTTGCGCTCGACATAAGTCTGGTCAGGACCATTGACCATGATGTCGCTGATCAGCGGATCGGACAGCAATTCTTCCAATGGCCCGAGCCCAAGGAGCTCGTCGACCAATACCTTCTCAAGCGCGAACTGTTCACGCCGATTGAGCGTGATCTTGAGCTCGGCCAGCACTTCGCCCACGATCGGGCGGAATTCCTCGGCCAGTTCATCCTTGCTCAGTGTCGAGGCGGCCTCGGCGTCGACGCGCTCGAGCAGCCGGGGAAGCACCTGTTCCTTGATCTTGTGGACGGAAGCCTCGAATCCCTCCGCCTTGAGCGATCCGGCTTCACCCGATCCGGCGACACGATCCGCGAGGCGCGACATCGCGTCCTGCGGCGGTGCGTCGGCGGCGATTTCCTCGACCGGCGGGAATTGCTCGCCGCCTTGCAGGCCGCCATTGATCTGCATTGGCTTGGCAACGCCGAAGCTCGGGCGATTACCGCCACCGCTTATGCCACCCCGCCGACCGAAAGCGCTCATTCCCGACTCCACACATTACCGGACGCGCCGGTTCAGATGTGGTGAATAAGCTGGAAAGCTTGCGAAGGATTTAAGAGCGCCCGCGTTCCTGCAAGGTCAGGCGGCTTCTGTGGCCGCTTCGGCCAATATGGTAAGCCCGTTTTCATGGACTTCGGCGAACCCGCCTTCCACGTGGATGCGCGCCGATACGGTGTTCGGGCCGGAATAGACCGTCAGATCGCCGGGCCGGATCACCGACATGACCGGCGCATGGCCTTCGAGCACCCCGAAATCGCCCTCGGTGCCGGGGACGACCACCATGTGGACATTCTCGGACCGGAGCAGTTTTTCGGGTGTGACGAGTTCGAAGTGGAGAGCCATCAAAGTTCCTCGATCGCGCTGTCGAAAGCGCTTGCCGCCGCCGCGAACTTGTCGCGGCATCCGGGATTGCAAAAGCCGACCACCGCGCCCCGATACGTCGTCAGCGAATCCGCCACGATCGGCTTACCCGACCAGGGGCAGGTCTCGTTGATCGCGTCCTCGATGCGCGGCGCTTCGGTCATCAGGCGGCGTCGGCCATCTTCTTGGCCTTCTCGACCGCCTCGTCGATGCCGCCGACCATGTAGAAGGCGCTCTCGGGCAAATGGTCATATTCGCCATTCACCACCGCCTTGAACGATTTGATCGTGTCTTCGATCTGCACGAATTTGCCGGGGATGCCGGTGAAGACCTCGGCGACGTGGAATGGCTGGCTGAGAAAGCGCTGGATCTTGCGGGCGCGCTGGACGGTCAGCTTATCCTCTTCGGACAGCTCGTCCATGCCGAGGATGGCGATGATGTCCTGGAGCGATTTGTAGCGCTGGAGGATTTCCTGAACCGCGCGCGCCGTTTCGTAATGCTCCTGGCCGACCACCGCGGGCGTGAGCACGCGGCTGGTCGAATCGAGCGGGTCGACGGCGGGGTAGATGCCGAGTTCGGAGATTGCGCGGCTGAGTGTCGTCGTCGCGTCCAGATGGGCGAACGAGGTCGCCGGTGCCGGATCGGTCAAATCGTCGGCGGGGACGTAAATCGCCTGCACCGAGGTGATCGAGCCCTTGTTGGTCGAGGTGATGCGTTCCTGCAGCGCGCCCATGTCGGTCGACAATGTCGGCTGATAGCCCACGGCCGACGGGATGCGCCCGAGCAGAGCGGACACTTCGGACCCGGCCTGGGTGAAACGGAAGATGTTGTCGACGAAGAACAGAACGTCCTGGCCTTCGACATCGCGGAAATATTCGGCATTGGCGAGGCCGGAGAGGGCGACACGCGCGCGCGCGCCCGGCGGCTCGTTCATCTGGCCGAAGACCAGCGCGACCTTGGAGCCCTCCGGCGTCGGATTGCCGTCGGCATCCTTGGCGATGACGCCCGCGTCGAGGAATTCGTGATAGAGATCGTTACCTTCGCGCGTGCGCTCGCCGACGCCGGCGAACACGGACACGCCGCCATGGCCCTTGGCGATGTTGTTGATCAATTCCTGGATCAGCACGGTCTTGCCGACGCCGGCGCCGCCAAACAGGCCGATCTTGCCGCCGCGCGCATAAGGCGCGAGCAGATCGATGACCTTGATGCCGGTGACGAGGATGCTGCTCTCGGTCGATTGATCGACGAAATCCGGTGCCTTGGCGTGGATCGGCGAGTGGGTCTCGGCATTGATCGGGCCACGCTCGTCAATCGGCTCGCCGATGACGTTGAGGATGCGGCCGAGCGTCATCGGGCCGACCGGAACCGTAATCTGCGCCCCGGTGTCGGTGACTTCCTGGCCGCGGGTCAGGCCCTCGGTCGAATCCATCGCAATCGTGCGAACCGTGCTCTCGCCAAGATGCTGCGCGACTTCGAGCACGAGGCGGTTGCCATTATTATAGGTCTCGAGGGCCGAGAGGATCGCGGGCAATTCGCCGTCGAAGGAAACGTCGACGACAGCGCCGATCACCTGGGTGATACGGCCGACATTGTTCGTGCCGAAGGAGATTGCGGGGGCGGTTGCCATTGTCTTTCCTTGCTTGTCGGTGCGTTAGAGCGCTTCGGCGCCCGATATGATTTCCACCAGTTCGGTCGTGATCGCGGCCTGGCGGGTGCGGTTATATTGAATTGTGAGGCGGTTGATCATGTCGCCGGCATTGCGCATCGCATTGTCCATCGCGTTCATGCGGCTGCCCTGTTCCGATGCGGCATTTTCCAGCATCGCGCGGAACAGCTGGATCGCGATATTGCGCGGCAGCAAGGCGGCAAGGATCGATTCCTCGTCGGGCTCATATTCGACGGCGGCGGTCGGGCCAGTCGCGGCCTGATCGTTGGCGGGCAGGGAGACCGGGATGATCTGCTGCTCGGTCGGGATCTGGACGAGCGCCGATTGGAACTTGGCATAGAACAGATGCGCGACGTCGAACTCGCCCGCCTCGAACCGCGCCGTCAGGTTCTTCGCGACGTCCAGCGCGTCGGTGAAGGCGACATTCTTGATGTGGGTCTGATCGACCTGATGGACGATCTTGCCCGGATACAGGCGCTGGAGGACCGCGCGGCCCTTCTTGCCGATCAGGTAGAAGCGCACGTCCTTGCCCTGCGCGATCAACGTATCGGCGGTCTTGCGCGCGGCGCGGACGATGTTGGTGTTGAACGCGCCGGCTAGGCCACGCTCGGACGTCGCAACCACCAGCAGATGTTTATGATCGGATCCGGTGCCGGCGAGCAGTTTCGGGCTGTTCGGCCCGATCGTCACCTTCGACGCCAGGCTTGCCATCACGGCATTCAGCCGCTCCGCATAAGGACGGCCGGCCTCGGCTGCCATCTGCGCGCGGCGCAGCTTGGCGGCGGCGACCATCTTCATCGCCTTGGTGATCTTCTGGGTCGATTTGACCGAGGAGATCCGGTTCTTGAGTGCCTTGAG
>DATMIP010000206.1:0-2347 GCA_035554515.1 Sphingomonas sp.
GAGCTGGCCCACCTTCGGCACCGCTCGCACGGTCCAGAGTTCTGGGATTTTCTAGCCACCCTGCTGCCGGGTGCGGAGCGAGCGAAAGCATGGCTCGAAGCGAACGATACGATCTTGTCGGCGGAGTTCCTCAGCTGGAAAGATCCCAGCGAAAACTAAGGCCCCGCACTCCAAATGCACGTGCAATCGCGGCCGCCGGCTGGGTTGCCCCCCGGCGATCTTGCGATCCACCGGCGCTTATGGGGCAAGTCCGATCCGACGACCGCTTAGCGTGGTATTACAACGGCTTGTCTGAACAGGGGGCCAATGGGGTTGGCAGCTTCGGTTCAGGTTGGGGCTGTCCGGGGGCGCTCAACAAATAGGGACAAGAGAAGCTGGATTGCCGCGCCCGGCTGCGCCGGGCTCGCAATGACGGCTGAGGGCGCGGGGCGCTGTTGCCGGGCGGAGGATCGAGATAAGGGGCACGCATGATTCCCCGCATCCTGGTCGACGCCGACGCCTGTCCGGTGAAGGACGAGATTTACCGCGTCGCCTGGCGGACGGAGGTGCCGGTGACGATCGTGTCGAACAGCCATCTGCGCGTGCCCGAACATCCGCTGATCGATCGGGTGGTGGTGAGCGACGGCTTCGATGCGGCGGACGATTGGATCGCGGAGGCCGCGGGGCCGGGATCGGTGGTGGTGACAGCGGACATTTTGCTCGCGGACCGGTGCATCAAGGCGGGGGCGAGCGCGGTGCTTTCGCCGACCGGCAAGGCATTTACGGCGAGCGGGATCGGGGCGGCGATCGCGACGCGGGCGATCATGGCGGATCTGCGCGCGGGTGGGGATCAGATTGGTGGGCCGGCGCCGTATTCGAAGGCGGATCGGTCCAGGTTTTTGCAGGCGCTGGATGAGGCGATCGGGCGGGTGAAGCGGGGGTAGGTGCGATCCCCCTCCCCTTAGCCCTCTCCCGCCTTCGCGGGAGAGGAGGGACCCGCCGCGCAGCGGTGGGAGGTGAGGGTCTTCTTCCACCACTGGGCACCAAAGAAGAAGACCCTCACCCAACCTGCCATCAGGTCGATCATGCCCCCGGCATGGTCTTTGGAATGCCGGCGGCATTCCAAACCTGACCACACCCGCGAAGGCGGGAGAGGGCTTTGCTCGGCCCGGGGTGACAGCTCGATTTCCCAATCCCTTCGCACATGCAGCACTGTCCTTACGCGCGCAGGCGTGATAGGCGCACGCCATGCTCAACCTGAACGGTATCACCGTGCGCCTTGGCGGACGCACGATCCTGAACGCTGCGACGGCCACCTTGCCGGCGCGCAGCCGCGTGGGGCTGATCGGGCGGAACGGCGCGGGCAAATCGACCTTGATGAAGGCCATTATTGGCCAGATCGAGCCCGATGACGGCGCGATCGAGATGCCGCGCGCGACGCGGATCGGCTATATCGCGCAGGAGGCGCCGAGTGGGACGTCGACGCCGATCGAAACGGTGCTGGCCGCCGATACCGAGCGCGCCGCCCTGCTGGCGGAGAGCGAGACGTGCCACGAGCCGCACCGGCTGGGCGAGGTGCATGAGCGGCTGATCGCGATCGACGCCTATGGTGCTCCGGCGCGGGCGGCGCGGATCCTGGTCGGCCTCGGCTTTGACGACGCGATGCAGCAGCAGCCGCTCGACAGCTATTCGGGCGGGTGGAAGATGCGCGTCGCGCTGGCGGCGTTGCTGTTTTCCGAGCCCGATCTGCTGCTGCTCGACGAACCTTCGAACCATCTCGATCTGGAAGCCACATTGTGGCTGGAGACGTTCCTGAAATCCTATCCGGCGATGATGGTGGTGATCAGCCACGAGCGCGATCTGCTCAACAATGTGGTCGACAATATCCTCCATCTGGAGGGCGGGAAGACGACGCTTTATGCGGGCGGCTATGACGCGTTCGAGCGCCAGCGCGCCGAACGCGCGGCGCAGCTGGCGGCGGCGAAGGCGAACCAGGATGCGCAGCGCGCCAAGCTGCAGGATTTCATCGCCCGCAACAGCGCGCGTGCCTCGACCGCCAAGCAGGCGCAGTCGCGCGTCAAGGCGCTGGCGCGGATGCAGCCGATCGCGGCGATGGCCGAGGATCCGACATTGTCGTTCGATTTCCCCGATCCCGAGGAATTGCGGCCGCCGTTGATCACGCTGGATATGGCGAGCGTCGGCTATGGCGCGACGCCGATTTTGCAGCGGCTGAACCTGCGGCTGGATCCGGACGATCGCGTGGCTTTGCTGGGGCGCAACGGCAACGGCAAGACCACGCTCGCGCGGCTGCTGGCGGCGCAGCTCGCGCCGATGGACGGCGCGATGAACGCCAGCGGCAAGATGCGCG
>DATMIP010000207.1:0-2452 GCA_035554515.1 Sphingomonas sp.
CGGAGGGCGTCATGTGGGATGGCGCCGCGGTGACCGTCCGCGCGGCGGGGACGAAGAAGGGCGCGGAGGGGCTGGTCGCTACGGCGCTGAGCGAGGCGATCCTGCGCAGTTATCCGGCCGAGCCCGAGGGGGTTGCTGGCGTTCCCTGACGGGGCGGGGCTGCAGTCCAGCAACGAGCGGCGTCGCGTGGGTGAGAGACATGGATGCCAGCCTTCGCTTGCATGACGGCGCGCTTATCGCGCTGCGCCCTCTTTCGCGGCCGCGCACACGCCCCTAACAGGAGCGTCCATGGCCTGGCAGCTCTATCAATTCCCGCTCTGTCCCTTTTCGCGCAAGGTTCGCCTCTTGCTCGGCGAAAAAGGCGAAGGCTGCGAACTGGTGCGCGAATCGCCGTGGGAGCAGCGCGACGAATTCATCGACATGAATCCGACCGGGCAGACCCCGGTGCTGGCGGACCGCGCGCAAAATCTGGTGCTGATCGATTCGGCCGCGATCTGCGAATATCTGGAAGAGACGGTCGAGCGCGCGACGATGCTGCCGGGCACCGCCGCCAACCGCGCCGAGGTGCGCCGGCTGGTGGCCTGGTTCGACCAGAAATTCCACGACGAGGTCGGCCGGCCCCTGCTGTACGAACGGATGGAGAAACGGCTGGTCCACCGAATATCGCCCGATGCCGGGACGCTGCGCGAGGCGATGCGGCTCGCCAACAGCCATCTCGATTATGTCGACTGGCTGCTCGATCACCGCCGCTGGATAGGCGGGCCGCTGTTCAGCCTGGCGGATCTGGCGGCCGCGGCGCACATCTCGGTCGCCGATTATCTCGGCGGAATCGACTGGCGCGGCCACGAACATACCCGCCACTGGTATTCGGGAATGAAGAGTCGCCCGAGCTTTCGCTCGCTGCTCGGCGAACGGATGGAGGTGATCGCGCCGCCCGAACACTATGACAAGGTTGATTTCTGAGACGAGCCGATCATCGCTATATTGTTGCAGTGCACAAAGCACTTGCAATTGTCACAACCGTGCTATATTGTGCACCGCAACATGACCGAGAGCAGGGAAAAAGCGGTGGTCGACAAAGGCATCACAACGACAAAGGCGGCCGCAAAGCCGCGCAAGTTCGTGGCGCCCGCGCCGGCGCCCGCGAAACAGGCCGAAGAGGCCGCTACCGAAATCACCGCGGCAGGGGAAGCCGTGGTGGAGCAGCTTATGCCATCGCCGGCACAGCTTGCCGAAACTGGCGAAAATATTGAGGCCGCCACGTCGCCGGCCACGCAAAGCGACCCCATAGAAACGCCGGCCGTGGACCTTGCAGACCCCGCGCCCATAACCAAGGAACCGATTGACATGGCTACCGTAGCTTCGCCCACCGACGCCACCGAAAAGGCCCAGGCCCTGTTCGGCGACTATTCGAACCGCTTCAAGACCGCGTTCGAAAAGTCGAGCAAGATCGGTGAGGACCTGGTCGATTTCGCCAAGGGCAATGTCGAGGCGGTTATCGCTTCGGCCCGCGTTGCCGCCAAGGCCAGCGAGTCGCTTGGCCAGGAAGCCGCCGAATTCGGCAAGAAGAATCTCGAGACCACGACTGCGGCGTTCAAGAGCTTCGCGTCGGTGAAGTCGCCGACCGAGCTGTTCCAGCTGCAGAGCGAATTCGTCAAGACGCAGTTCGACTCGCTGGTCGCCGAAGCTTCGCGCGTCAGCGAATCGCTGATGAAGGTCGCCGGCGAGGTGTCCCAGCCGATCTCGACCCGCTACGCGCTCGCCGCCGAGAAGATCAAGGCCAACTCGGCTGTCTGATCCGCTCGCGGCCTGATGGGCCCGGTTGGTAGCGTATCGTAATAATCGGCCGCTTCTCCTTCGGGAGGGCGGCCGATTTTTCTTCAACCTCGGGCCTTAACCTCGATTCGGCGGACAAGTCGCGTGCCGGGGCTTGCCGCTGACGATCGGGATGCCATATCGTCCGCTGCTCATGCTCTCACTTGAACCAACCGCAATGGCCTCCGACAAGGATGGCGAGGATGAAGGCACCGGCCTGGGCGTTGCCACGCGTACGCGCACCCGCACGAAGCAGCCGTCGCTGTACAAGGTGCTGATGCTCAACGACGATTATACGCCGATGGAATTCGTCGTCCTGTGCCTGCAGCGCTTCTTCCGCATGGGTCTGGAGGACGCGACTCGCGTGATGCTTCACGTCCACCAGCGCGGCGTGGGGGTCTGCGGTATCTTCACCTACGAAGTCGCGGAAACGAAGGTTTCGCAGGTGACCGACTTCGCGCGGCAGAACCAGCATCCGCTCCAGTGCACGCTGGAAAAGGCCTGAGCGCATCGCGCTCGCGTCAAGCCCGGCGTTACCGCGCGGCGGGTAGCCATTGGCGATCGATATTCTCACCGCGATCATTGTAATTGCCGACGCGCGCAAGCTGATCGGGATCCAGAATACGTAGCGTGTTGC